>NZ_QAIW01000004.1:2691-8632 GCF_003061285.1 Stenotrophomonas sp. HMWF003
TACCGTTTGTTGTCCTCTCAGCGCTATGGTCTGACGCTTCCCATCCTAGGTGAGGCGTCATGACGTTGCGCAGTCTGTCATTGCTGGTATCGCTGGCGTTGTGCACGCCGCTGGCCGCCCACGCCATCGAGTTCACCCCGCAGGAGCTGGCGCGGGCCTCGGCCCTGCAGAAGACGCTGCTCACCCTCGACAGCCATCTGGACACGCCGGCCAACTTCCACCGCGCCGGTTTCGACATCCAGCAGCGCCACGACCGCAACGCGCTCTCGCAGGTGGATTACCCGCGCATGGTGGAAGGCGCGCTCGACGGCGGCTTCTGGGCGATCTACACCGACCAGGGCGACCGCAGCGAAGCGGCGCATGTGCACGAACGCGACGCGGGGCTGCTGCGGCTGATGGACATCCGCGAGATGCTCGCCGCGCACCCGGACACCTTCCAGTTGGCGCTCACCGCCGCCGATGCGGCCAGGATCAAGGCGGCCGGCAAGCGCGTGGTCTACATCAGCATGGAGAACGCCAGCCCGCTGGTGGACGATCCCTCACTGCTGAGCTTCTACCACCGGGCGGGCCTGCGCCTGCTGAGCACGGTGCACTTCGCCAACAACGAGTTCGCCGATTCGGCCACCGACAAGAAGGGTGCCGAATGGAAGGGCCTCAGCCCGGCCGGCAAGGCGTTGGTGGACGAAGCGGTGCGGCTGGGCATCGTGATCGACCAGTCGCATGCGTCCGACGCGGTGTTCGACGACCTGCTCGAGCGCATGCCGGTGCCGTTCGTGCTGTCGCACAGTTCGGCCAAGGCGATCTACAACCACCCGCGCAACCTCGACGACGCACGCCTGAAACAGCTGGCCAAGGCCGGCGGGGTGATCCAGGTCAACGCCTATGGCGGCTACCTGATCGACACCGGCAAGACCGAGGCGCGCGCGCAGGCCGAGGACGCGCTGATGAAGCAGCTCGGCGGCGACTACGACGGGCTGACCATCGCCCAGGGCGTGGCGCTGAAGCAGGGGCTGGACGCGCTGGACGCGCGCTACCCGCTGCGCAAGGCCACGCTGGACGACTTCTTCGCCCACTTCGAGCACATCCTGAAGGTGGTCGGCCCCGAGCATGCCGGGATCGGCCTGGACTGGGACGGCGGCGGCGGTTTGACCGACCTGCAGGACGTAAGCCAGCTGCCGAAGATCACCGCCTGGCTGCTGCGCAAGGGCTACAGCGAGAAGCAGATCGCCGGCATCTGGGGCGGCAACCTGCTGCGCGTGATGGCCCAGGCGCAGGCGCATGCCGACAAGGTGGCGACGCCGAAGAAGTGACGGGGATTGCGGGCGCCGCGCTTGGCGTAGCGCCCCGGTATATCACCGACGCCACCTGCCCGGATCAGGCCTTGTCGATCACCGCGTTCCGCCGCCCATAGGCGAAGTAGGCGATCAGGCCCACCACGTTCCACGCCAGGAAATACAGCTGGGTCTTGCTGGGCAGGCTGAAGAACAGGTACAGGCAGCCGATCACCGCCAGCGGGCCGACGATGAAGGCCAGCGGGGTGCGGAACTTGCGCACGCGGCCCGGCTCGCGCACGCGCAGCACGACCAGGCACAGACCCACTGCGGTGAACGCGGCCAGCGTACCGGCATTGGCCAGCGCGGCGATTTCATCCAGGCGGGCCACGCCGGCCAGCGCGGCAACCAGCACCGCGGTGAACAACGTAGTGGCAATGGGCGTGCCGGTACGCGCGCTGACCTTGGACAGTCCGCGCGGCAGCAGGCCATCGCGCGACATGACGAAGAAGATGCGGCTCTGGCCGTACAGGAAGGCCAGCAGCACGGTCGGCAGGGCGATCACCGCTGCCGCCCCGATCCACTTGGCCGCGCCCGGGCTGCCCAGCTCGCGCAGGATCAGCGCCAGCGGCTCGGCGCTCTGGCCGAAGATGGTGTAGCTCATCGCGCCCACGGCGGCCAGCGCCACCAGCACGTAGATGATGGTGCAGCCCACCATCGACCCGATGATGCCGATGGCCAGGTCACGGTCGGGCTTCTTGGTTTCCTCGGCCGCGGTGGAGATCGCATCGAAGCCATAGAAGGCGAAGAAGATGATCGCCGCAGCGGCCATCACGCCCTGCTCGACACCGCCGACGCCTACCGACTTGGCGAAGCCGAACGGCATGAACGGGTCCATGTGCGCGGTATCGAAGTGCGGCAGCGCGATGGCCACGAACAGGGTCAGCGCGATGATCTTGACCACCACCAGGATGGCGTTGAGCGTGGCGCTTTCCTTGGTGCCCGCCATCAGCATGCCGGCCACCACGAAGGTGATCAGCACCGCCGGCAGGTTGATGAAGCCACCGGCCACGTGCGGGCCGGCGGTGAGCGCCAGCGGCAGGTCGATGCCCCAGCCATGCAGGAAGCCCACGGCATAGCCGGACCACCCGACCGCCACCGTACTCACCACCAGGGAGTACTCCAGGATCAGGCTCCAGCCCACCACCCAGGCGATCATTTCGCCCAGCGCGGCGTAGCTGTAGGTGTAGGCGCTGCCCGCGGCCGGCATCATGGTGGCCAGTTCGGCATAGGACAGCGCCGCGCAGGCACAGACCGCACCGGCGATGGCGAAGGAGATCAGCACCGCCGGGCCGGCCAGGTTGGCGCCCACGCCGATCAGGGTGTAGATGCCGGTGCCGACGATGGCGCCGATGCCCAGTGCGATCAGGTGCGGCCAGCTCAGGGTCGGGACCAGTCGCCTGCCGGCTTCATGGACGGTGACTTGGTCTAGGGACTTGCGCCGGAGCAACGATGACATGGGACCTCGCGGTAATGACGGCTACTGACTAGTCAGCGAGTTTTACCCAATGCGGTGCAGCATTACTACTGCCGGGCGTCACAGGAGGGCGTAAGTAAATCCTGAGTGCCAGTGGATGACGAAAACAGCACAAATGCGCCGGTGTCAGTCCCAGCGGCAGCCGGTATCGGTCACGGCGCCGATGTCCTCGCTGAAGGCCGTCTGCTGTCCGGTGCGGGCGTTGGTGTAGTCGAACCCATAGATGCGTGCGCCCTGGGTGGAGATCGCATAGCGGCCGATCACCTTGCCGTCCAGGTGCTCCGCCCAGACCGTATCGAACTGCCAGGGGCGGCCCTCGGCCATTTCGGTGCTGTCCTCGCTCAGCAGGGTCAGGCGCAGCCAGGCGGTCTTGCCGGCATATCGCACGTAGCTGGTGCGTTGCCCCTCGGCCGGCAGTTTCCAGGACAGGTGGATCTGTGCCCGGGAGCCGCCGGTCAGGCAGCGGATCTCGTCGGCCTGGGCTGCGGCCGGGGCGAACAGCGCCAGCAGGGGAAGCAGGGCAAACCAGCGCATCGGCGGTCCTTGGGGGTCAGGCGTGTGGCACAGGCGGCGGCCCCGCGCGGGGCCACCGTTGGATCAGGCCGGCGGCTGCAGCGGAATGCTGCCGCGGCGGGTATCCACCACCGGTGCGGCGTTCTGGGCCTGCAGCTGTTCAACCACCGTCTCGAAGTCGTGCTGCTGGCCGAAGGCATGTTCTTCCAGCGTCAGCGGCAGCATCTGCAGGAAGCGGAACTGGCCGCTGGCCAGGGTCTGGATGTCGCCCAGGTGCTCGGCGGCGACGAACACCAGCGCCTGCAGCTGGCTGTCGGCGTTGTCGATCGGGGTGCCGATGCGCATGCGGTCCCACAGGTCCAGCGGCGCGTGGTCGCCCATGCGGCCGGCGGCCAGCAGCAGCTGGTAGGCGCAGAACCGCTGCACCAGGGCCAATGCCCACGGCGCGCGTTCGGTGGTCTGCAGCAGGAACTCCATGCCCAGGCCGGACACGCTGTCCGGGTCGGCCTCGGTGTCATCCCAGGGGTTGGACAGGCCGGAGCTCACATAGGCCCACCCGGGCCGGTCCGGCGTGGGCGGGCACTCGAACACGCCGATGGTGAGCCAGCGCGGGTCCACGCTGTCCTGGCCGAACACGGTGGAAAACACCGCCGCGTCCAGGGGATACAGGCCGGGGCCCAGGGCGCCCAGCAGGCGGGGGTACAGGACTTCTTCGCGCTCTGCCCAGGCACGGGCCAGCAGGTCATCGGGGTGGGACATCCGTTTACTCACAGGCGATGGCCCACCATTGTGGACCATCGCAAGTTCGTACCCACCAACGGTCGGTACCTACCGGTGGGAAACCGCACCCGGCGTGTTCCTACCGATCGGGGGGACGGAACCCGGTCGGTCACGCCCGTTGGTCGTGACCGCTCCCTCAGCGGTCCAGCGTGGCCATCGCCGCGTCGGCGTAGCGTTGCCCCGCCGCGGCATCGGCCGGGAAGATCGCGTCGATGCGGGCCAGCTCGTCCGGGCTCAGCTGCACCTGCAGCGCGCCCAGGTTTTCTTCCAGGAAGGCGAGGCGCTTGGTGCCGGGGATCGGCACCAGGTCCTCGCCCTGCGCCAGCACCCAGGCCAGCGCCAGTTGCCCGGGCGTGATGCCCTTGGCCTGGGCCATCGCGGTGACCGCATCGACCAGGGCCAGGTTGCGGGCGAAGTTGTCGCCCTGGAAGCGCGGTGACTGGCGGCGGTAGTCATCGGCGTCGAAATCGTCCGGGCTGCGGATGGCGCCGGTCAGGAAGCCGCGGCCCAGCGGCGAGTAGGGCACGAAGCCGATGCCCAGCTCGCGCACGGTGTCGAGCACGCCGTTGGACTGCGGGTCGCGCGACCACAGCGAGAACTCGGTCTGCACCGCGGTGATCGGGTGCACCGCGTGCGCGCGCCGGAGGGTGGCCGCCGACGCTTCGGACAGGCCCAGGAAACGGACCTTGCCCTGCTCGACCAGCCGCGCCATCGCGCCCACGGTGTCTTCGATCGGCACGCGGGTATCCACGCGGTGCTGGTAGTACAGGTCGATGTGGTCCACGCCGAGCCGCTGCAGGCTGGCCTCGCACGCGGCGATCACGTACTCCGGGCGGCCGTCCACACTGCGCGCAGCGCTGTCGCTGGGCTCCTGCCGGATGCCGAACTTGGTGGCCAGGAACACCTGGTCGCGGCGGTCGGCGATGGCCTTGCCGACCAGCACTTCATTGGTATGCGGGCCGTACATGTCGGCGGTATCGAGCAGGGGGACGCCCAGCGCCAGCGCGCGGTGGATGACCGCAGTAGCTTCGGCATCGCTGCCGCGACCGCCGTAGAAGGCGCTCATGCCCATGCAGCCCAGGCCGAGCGCGGAAACAGTGGGGCCGTGGCGGCCAAGGGTACGGGTCTGCATGGAAGGCTCCGGAAGCGGGGAAGGGGCGGCGCGGTCGAGCGCCGGTGCCCACAGCATCCTCCGCCGCACCATGTGGATAAACTGGTGTTCGCCACATCGACCTTGAAGGCAGGCTTCACAATGTCGTCCCAGCCCCCGCTGTCTGCCGTGGTTGCCTTTGCCCGGGTGGCCGAGCGTGCCAGCTTCACCCGCGCCGCCGATGACCTGGGCGTCTCGCCGTCGGCGCTGTCCCAGACCGTGCGCGCGCTGGAGGCCAGCCTCGGGGTGCGCCTGCTGCACCGGACCACGCGCCGGGTGGCCCTGACCGAACACGGCGCGCGCTTCCTGGCGCGCGTGGGCGAAGGCCTGGCCCAGATCGAGGCCGCCTTCGTGGACCTGGATAGCGTGCGTGCGGTACCGGCCGGCAAACTGCGCATCAACGTGCCGCGCGTGGCCGCCGAACTGCTGGTGCTGCCGCACCTGCCCAGCTTCCTGGCGCGTTATCCCCAGGTGGAGGTGGAGCTGTTCGTGGAGCCGGGGCTGGCCGACCTGGTCGCCGGTGGCTTCGACGCCGGCATCCGGCTGGGCGAGTCCCTGGCGCGCGACATGATCGCCGTGCCGATCGGCCCGCTGGAGCGGCAGGTGGTGGTGGCCACGCCCGACTACTTCGCCCGCCACGGCGTACCGCAGACGCCGGCCGCGCTGGTCGACCACGGCTGCATCGTGCAC
>NZ_QAIW01000004.1:8642-14833 GCF_003061285.1 Stenotrophomonas sp. HMWF003
GCACCGGCCGGCTGATGCCCTGGGAGTTCAGCCGCGACGGCCGCGATTTCGACGTGGCGGTGAGCGGGCCGTTGGTGTTCAACGACACCGGCCTGATCCACGCGGCGGTGCGTGCCGGGCTGGGCATGGGCCAGGCCTTCGAGGCCGTGGTGGCCGCCGACGTGGCCGCCGGGCGCCTGCGCTGCGTGCTGCAGGACTGGCAGCAGCCGTTCGCGGGGTTCCACCTGTACTACCCGGCACGCGACCAGATGGCACCCAAGCTGCGGGTGTTCATCGACCACCTGCGGCAGGCGCTGGACGCGCGCTGAGCCGGCGCGTGTCAGCCGGCGAGCGGGCCGCGCCGGTCGTCCACCAGCGTGCGCAGCCACGCCGCGTCGCCGGGCAGCCCGTGGGGAAACACCACCCGCTCGTCGCAGGGAAAACGCTTGCAGCGCAACACGCCCTGCGCGTCGAACACCCGCCACCCCTGCGCGGCGTGTTCGGCCTCGCGGATGCGCCGACGCAACGCCAGGTCCAGGCTGGCCTGGCAGTCGAACCGGCACGCGCGAAGGTCGATGCGATCCAGCGGCTGCAGCCCGGCGACGATGCGGCTGACCGCCGGGTGGGCCAGATCGACGCGGTCGGTGGCCATGCCGAGCAGGCGTTCGCTGTGACCGGCAAGGTGGTGGACGAAGTACACGGGCGGCATCGTTTCCTCGCGTGGGGCGCGCGGTCGCGCTGGACGGCGACCGTTGGGCGATGGGGCCGATTGGACACCGCGCGGGCGTCGCGGGGAATCTCAAGTTCCCGATTGAAAAGACGCCTTCTGATGACGTTGTCTATTCGCCACGCGGCACCGGTGCCCGCCAGATCGGCGCATCGGCCCGCCCGGCGGGGCGTCAGCCGCTGACGCCAAGCCGCACGCCGAATCCGATCAGGAAAACACCTGCCACGCGCTTCAAGAAAAGTCCTACACGAGGATGCTGAAGAATCCTACGGCGCAACAGGTTGCCCACCCCGATCAGCACCGAGCAATACGCCAGCCCCATGACGAAGATGATCACCGCCATGGTCGCGAACGTGACCACGCCTTGGTGGCGGGCCGGGTCGATGAACAACGGCAGGAAGGCCATGTAGAAGATGATCGCCTTCGGGTTGAGCAGGTTGATCAGCACCGCCTGGCGGAAGTAGTGGCCGGGCTGCAGGCGGATGCCGCCTTCTTCGCCCCCACCGCGCGGCCGGCGCAACAGGCTGATGCCGACCCACACCAGGTAGGCCGCGCCCAGGTACTGCACCGCGTGGAACACCAGCGGGTTGGCCTTGAGCAGCGCGGCCACGCCGGCCACCGCCAGCCACATCAGGATCTGGTCGCCCAGCAGCAGCCCGAACAGCGCCGTGTAGCCGCCGCGCACGCCCCCGCGGCCGGTGGCGGTGAGCAGGGTGAAGGTGCCCGGGCCGGGCAGGGCCAGGAACACCAGCACGGCGGCAACGAAGGTCCACAGGTCCTGGATGCCCATCCACGGCATGGCGGCGACTCGACTACGGGGGAGCGCCATTGTCCGGCACCGCCCCGCATCCCGATAGCGTCAGCCGGCCACGCGCGGCAGATCCTTCAGCAGCGGTTGCAGGCGCTGTTCGAACATCGCGTGCAGCTGGCGGATGGCGGGGGAGAACTGCTTGCGGTGCGGGCACACCAGGTTCAACGGCAGGCTGTCGCCGGCACCGCCCAGCAGCACCTGCAGGCGCCCGGCACGCACGTCGGCGCACACATCCAGCCACGACTTGAACACGATGCCCTCGCCGGCCACGGCCCAGCGACGCACCACGTCGGCATCGTCGCAGACCATGTTGCCGCGTACGGGCACGACGACCCGGCGGCCATCGGTCTCGAAGTTCCAGCGGTCATAGGCGCGCCCGGCCAGCTGGTACAGCAGGCAGTGGTGGTCCTTGAGCGCGTCCAGGCTGTCGGGCGTGCCATGCCGGGCCAGGTAGTCCGGTGAGGCCGCCAGCACCCGGCGGTTGCCCGGCAGCAGCGGCAGCGCCACGTAGCTGGCGTTGTCGAACCGGCCCAGGCGGAAGGCGATGTCGACCGGATCGCGGAACACGTCGGCCACCTGGTCTGACAGGTGCAGGCGCAGCTGCAGCTTCGGGTGCGCGCTGCGGAACTCGCTCAGCCACGGCAGCAGCACGTTGCGGCCCAGGTCAGACGGCGCGGCCACCTGCAGCACCCCGCGCAGTTCGGCGTCCTCGCCCCGCACCCGTGCCTGGCCCTCGCTCAGCGCGGCCAGCACTTCCTGCGCGTAGGGCAGGTACAGCGCGCCTTCGGCGGTCAGGCGCAGGCTGCGGGTGGAACGCACGAACAGGCGCAGGTCCAGCTCACGCTCCAGCCGAGCCACCGCTGCGGCGACCTGCCCGGGCAGCAGGTCGGCTTCGCGCGCGGCGTTGGAAAAGCTGCCCAGCGCGGCGGTACGCACGAACAGGCCGAGATCGTCGATGCGGACCATTTTCATTCCCACAGTGAAAGTGCTGCCCGATTCTGCGCCTTTCCGGCCCGCGCCGTGAAGCGCAGGCTGTGCGTCTTCCCGAACGGATCTGCCCCGATGAAAGCTGTTGCCTACACCGAACATGGCCTGCCGATCAGCGACCCGCGCGCGCTGCAGGACATCACCCTGCCGATCCCGCAGCCGGGCCCGCGCGACCTGCGCGTGGCGGTCCGTGCGATCTCGGTCAACCCGGTCGACACCAAGGTGCGCAACGGCGTGGCCGTGACCGAGCCGCGGGTGCTGGGCTGGGATGCGGTCGGCATCGTCGACGCGGTGGGCGATGAGGTGACCCTGTTCCAGCCGGGCGACGCGGTCTTCTATGCCGGCGCGATCGGTCGCCCGGGCAGCAACGCCGAGTACCAGCTGGTAGACGAACGCATCGTCGGGCACAAGCCCGGCAGCCTGGACGATGCCGCCGCCGCGGCGCTGCCGCTGACCGCGATCACCGCCTGGGAACTGCTGTTCGACCGCCTGCGCATTGCCGAAGGCGGTGGCGAGGGCCAGACCCTGCTGGTGGTCGGCGCGGCCGGTGGCGTGGGCTCGATCCTGGTCCAGCTGGCGCGCCAGCTGACCCGGCTGACGGTGATCGGCACCGCCTCGCGCCC
This sequence comes from Stenotrophomonas sp. HMWF003, assembly GCF_003061285.1. Taxonomy (NCBI): domain Bacteria; kingdom Pseudomonadati; phylum Pseudomonadota; class Gammaproteobacteria; order Lysobacterales; family Lysobacteraceae; genus Stenotrophomonas; species Stenotrophomonas sp. HMWF003. The sequence goes on from NZ_QAIW01000004.1 coordinate 11,770, forward strand.
GGATACCCAGGACTGGGTGTACGGCCTGGGCGCGCACCATGTGATCGACCATTCGCAGCCGCTCACCGACGGCCTGCAGCGGCTGGGCATCGCCGAGGTCAGCCACGTGGCCAGCCTGACCCACACCGACCAGCACTATGACCAGATCGTGGCCGCGCTCGCCCCGCAGGGCCAGCTGGCGCTGATCGACGACCCCGGCCAGCTCGACGTGATGGCGCTCAAGCGCAAGAGCCTGTCGCTGCACTGGGAGTCGATGTTCACCCGCTCCAGCTTCAACACGCCCGATCTGGAGCGCCAGCACGCGCTGCTGGAACGCGTCGCCGCGCTGGTGGATGCCGGCGTGCTGCGCACCACCCTGGGCGAGCACTACGGCCGCATCAACGCCGCCAACCTGCGCCAGGCCCACGCCCTGATCGAGAGCCACCGCGCACGCGGCAAGCTGGTCCTCGAAGGCTTCTGAACCCCCTACTGAACCTGCACTGGAATCTGTTCCCATGACCCTCGCTCCGGTGGCCCTGCGCCGCCACACCACCAAGGCCTACGACCCCACCCGCACGCTGCCGCCCGCGGTGCTGGAGGACCTGCTGGAGGTGCTGCACAACGCACCGTCGTCGGTGAATTCGCAGCCGTGGCATTTCCTGGTGGCCGGCACGGCCGAAGCACGGGCGCGCATCGCCCGCGCCACGCAGCCCAACCAGCCCTATAACACCGCCAAGATCACCGACGCCTCGCATGTGATCGTGTTCGCCACCCGCACCGGTATCGATGATGCGTACCTGGCCCAGGTGATCGACCAGGAATCCGCCGACGGCCGCTATCCCACCGAGGCGGCGCGCGAAGGCCAGCGCGGCGCGCTGCACCACTACGTCGACCTGCACCGCCACACCCTGGGCGACGTGCAGCACTGGATGCAGAAGCAGACCTACCTGGCCGTGGGCACGCTGCTGCTGGCCGCAGGCGTGCACGGCATCGACGCCACCCCGATGGAAGGCTTCGACGCCGATGTGCTCGACGCCGAACTGGGCCTGCGCGCACGCGGCTTCACCAGCGTGGTGCTGGTGGCGCTGGGCTACGGCAGTGCGGCCAACTTCAATGCCGACCTGCCCAAGTCGCGGCTGCCGCGCGAGCAGGTGTTCACCCAGCTCTGAAAGACGCCAAGGCACGCCGTTGTCCACGTGCCGGGCGACCCCCGCACGTGGACCCCGCCGTGCGAACCACGCCTGCACCCGACGCAGCCAATGAGACCGGCTCAGCCTACACTTGCGTGCATGCAAACCGAATTTCTGATCCTTGGCGGCCTTGTCTGTGTCGTCCTCGTCCTGCAGCTGCTGGTCCTGCTGCGGCGTTCCCAGCACGACGGCCTTGAGCAGGCCCTGCGCGATGAAGCGCGGGTGGGCCGCGGCGAACTGCGCGAGCAGCTGGAAGGCCTGGGCCGGCAGCAGGACGCGCGGCTGGAATCCTTCGCGCGCGCGCTGACCGACCTGTCCACCCGCACCGACCAGCGCCTGGACCTGCTGCGCGATGCGCTGGGCGAAGACGCACGCAAGGCGCGCGAAGAGAGCGCGCTGGCCCAGCAGCGCACCGGCGAACTGCTGGCCCAGCGCCTGCACGACATGCGCGCGCAGCTGGACGTGTTCGGCCAGCAGCAGCAGGCCCGCATCGAGGCCTTCGGCCAGCAGCTGGTGGACCTGACCACGCGCACCGACAGCCACATGGTCGCGCTGCGCCAGGCCCTGGGCGAAGACGCCCGCAAGGGCCGCGAGGAAACCGCGCAGTCGCAGCAGCGCCTGGCCGAATCGCTGGGCCTGCGCCTGCAGGAGATGACCCAGCGCAACGAAGCCCGCATCGGCGAGATGCGCGCCACGCTGGAGCAGCAGCTCAAGAGCCTGCAGACCGACAACGCCGAAAAGCTCGACCAGATGCGCGTCACCGTGGACGAGAAGCTGCAGACCACGCTGGAAGCGCGCCTGGGCGCCTCGTTCCAGCTGGTCTCCGACCGCCTGGAGCAGGTCCAGCGCGGGCTGGGCGAAATGCAGCAGCTGGCCACCGGCGTGGGCGACCTCAAGCGCGTGCTGACCAACGTCAAGAACCGCGGCAGCTGGGGCGAAGTGCAGCTGGACAACATCCTGGAGCAGACCCTGACCCAGGAGCAGTACGCGCGCGGGGTGAAGGTGCGCCCGGACAGCGGGGAAATGGTCGACATCGCCGTGCGCCTGCCCGGCCGTGGCCACGAGGACACCCCGGTGTGGCTGCCGATCGATTCCAAGTTCCCGCGCGAGGATTACGAGCGCCTGCTCGATGCGCAGGAACAGGGCGACGCCGACGGCGTGCGCGTGCAGGGCGCGCAGCTGGAACGCGCCATCCGCATCCAGGCCAAGTCGATCTGCGACAAGTACATCGTGCCACCGCACACCACCGATTTCGCGGTGATGTTCCTGCCCACCGAAGGCCTGTACGCCGAAGTGATCCGCCGCCCCGGCCTGGTCGACCTGCTGCAGCGCGAGCATCGCGTGGTGGTGGCCGGCCCGACCACCGTCACCGCGTTGCTCAACAGCCTGCAGATGGGCTTCCGCACGCTGGCCATCGAGCAGCGTTCCAGCGAGGTGTGGAGCCTGCTGGGCGCGGTCAAGAGCGAGTTCGGCAAGTTCGCCGGCATCCTGGAAAAGGCCGAAAAGCAGATCAGCACGGTTGGCCGCAGCCTGGGCGAAGCCAGCCGCAAGACCCGCACCATCGAACGCCGCCTGCGCGGGGTGGAATCGCTCACCGCCGAGCAGAGCCAGGACCTGCTGGACGACGCCACCGGCGAGGACGATGACAGCGGCCTGGACGAGGGCAGCGGCGCGCAGGACTGACACCTGGCGTACATGCACCGCATGCACGTGATCGCGCATGCTGTGCACCTCGATCGTTCAAGGAAAACCCGCATGCGCCTGACCGTGTTGTTGTCCCTGCTGCTGGCCGTCGCCGGTTGCGCCACCACCTCCACGCCGGAGGCTTCCGGACCCGCCGACGGCGCCGCTGCCGCAACGTCGGCACACCTGGATGCGGCCGCGTGCCGGCAGGC
>NZ_QAIW01000004.1:14843-21490 GCF_003061285.1 Stenotrophomonas sp. HMWF003
CCGGCTGCAACGCGTGCAATGCGTGGTGCCTTACGCCGATGCCGGCAAGGCCTGCAGCACCAAGGCGGACTGCACCGGCCAGTGCCTGGCCCAGGGCGAGGTGGCCCCCGGTGCCAAGGCACGCGGCGTCTGCCAGACCGACATCAGCCAGAACTTCGGCTGCCGCCAGCGCATCGACGGCGGCGTGGCGGTGGGCACGATCTGCGTTGATTGAATCTTTCCCGCCATGGGCGAGCCCGTGGCGTTCCTGTCCCAACCCAAGGAACCTGTAGTGAGCCAGACTGTCTACGACATCCCCGTGACCACCATCGAAGGCCAGCCGTCGTCGCTGGCCGACTACCGCGGCAAGGTGCTGCTGGTGGTCAACGTGGCCTCCAAGTGCGGCCTGACCCCGCAGTACGAAGGCCTGCAGCAGCTGTACGCGGCCAAGCACGACGCCGGCCTGGAAGTGCTGGGTTTTCCGGCCAACAACTTCCTGGCCCAGGAGCCGGGCAGCGAGTCGGAGATCCAGCAGTTCTGCCAGCTGGAATACAACGTGGCCTTCCCGCTGTTCGCCAAGATCAGCGTAGCCGGCGATGACGTGCACCCGCTGTACCGCGCGCTGACCGACGCACAGCCGACCGCCACCGGCGAAGGCCCGATGCGCGAGAAGCTGCAGGGCGCCGTGGCCAAGTACCCGGAGCTGGTGGTCAACCCGGCGCCGGGCGTGCTGTGGAACTTCGAGAAGTTCCTCATCGGCCGCGACGGCCAGGTCATTGGCCGCTTCGCCCCGGACGTGCCGGCCGACGATGCCCGCCTGGTGGCCGCGATCGACGCCGCACTGGCCGTCTGAGCCACGGCGGTGCAGGGCGCACGCCCATGAAAAAAACCCCGCCAAGGCGGGGTTTTTTTTGTCCGGTCAGTTGCCCCAGTTGGGCATCGGCATCGCATCGATCGGGATCGGGGCGCTGTCGTCGGCGTCCTTGCCGCGGGCATGCTTGCCGCGCAGGTCGTTCTCGATCTGGTAGTTGCGGCGCTGCAGCCAGGCATCACGCACCAGGGTGTACTCGTCCACGGCGTTGTCGCGCATGTCGTCGATGGCCAGCAACTGCGACCGCATGTCCACCAGCTGCAGGCCCTGCAGACCGATGCGCACCTTGTCTTCCTCGATGGTGCGGATCGGCGAGAGCGGCATGTCGCCGGCCAGGCCGAACACGTCGCGCACGGTACGCGGGCCGAAGAACGGCAGTTCCACGTAGCGCGAACGGCGCCAGCCCCAGGCCCCCAGGGTCTGGCCGAAATCTTCCTTGCGGCTGGGCACCAGCGCCTTGCTGGCCGGGTCGAACAGACCGCCTATGCCCAGCGTGGAGTTCATCAGGAACCGGCCCAGGCTGTCCCAGGCATCATCCGGACGGCCCTGCAGCAGCTGGTTGGTGATGGTCACCGGTGCGCGCAGGTTGTTGAAGAAGTTGCTCACCCCGGTCCGCGCGAAGCGGGGCACCACGTGGGTGTACGCGGTGGCCAGCGGACGGGCGATGGCGCGGTCGACCACGTTGTTGAAGCTGTGCACGCGGCGGTTGAGCGGCTCCCACGGATCGTAGGTGGCGCGATTGGGCTCGGTGCCGTCGACGCTCGGCGCCGGGCCGCCGTACAACGCGGCGAAGTCGTCTTCGGCGTTGGTCGGGGCGGTCTCGCCGGTGGCCGGCGGCGGGGTGCTGGCCGACGCCGCTGCGACCGGCTGGCTGGCGCTGGCGGCCGTTGCATCGGCATCGGCATCCACAGGGGCGGCCGGCACGGCGTCCGTGGACGCCGCAGCGGTGTCCACGGCAACGCTGGCCGGTGCGCTGTCACGCGCGGGCTTGCCGGCACAGGCGCTCAGCGCCAGGGCCAGGATCAACAGGGGGAGGGTGCGTATGACGTTCATGTCAGCTCGCCGCAGAAAGGGCATGGAAATCCAGGGTGGGCGCCAGCCGGTAGGCGGCGCTGAGTTCGTTGAAACCGGCGGGGCTGCCCACGATGTCCGGCGCACTGCCCTGGCCGCGCAGGCGCGCCGCCAGTTCGGCCAGCAGCGCCAGGCCGGCACTGTCCACCCGCGTCACCGCCGTCAGGTCGAGCTGGCGCACGCCCTCCAGCGACGACAGCGACGGCCACAGGGTGGTCACCGCCGTGCGGTCGAGCACGCCGCTGAAGACCAGCGCCGTGCCGTTGCGCTGCACACTGGCCGGGTTACTTGCCACGGGGCGCCTGACCGGCCTGCATGGTGCCGTTGCGCAGTTCGGTGGCCACCTGCTGGATCGACTTCTGGCGCAGCGGCGCATCGAACTGGGTCTTGAAGGTCTGCACGTAGGAGATGCCTTCGATCATCACGTCGAAGATCTTCCACTGGCCGTTGACGTTGCGCATCAGGTAGTCGACCGGGGTCGGCTCGTTGCCGGCGCGCATCAGTTCGGTGGACACGCGCACGCCGCGGTTGCCCGGCAGCGGCGACTGGCCCTTCAGGCGGAAGGTCGGCTTGCCCTGGATTTCCAGCAGGGCCGAGCCGTAGCGCTGCATCAGGTTGTCGGCCATGGCATCGGCGAACAGCTTGACGTCGGCGTCGGAGGCGCCGCGGCCGTGCACGCCCAGCACCAGGCGGGCGGCGTAGTCACGGTCGAAGGTCTTGTTGAGCTCGCTGTTGATGAAGGTGCGCAGCACCGTCGGGTTCGCGCGGAACTCGCTGCGGCGCTGCTGCAGCGTGCTCAGGATACGCGTGCTGGCGTCCAGCACGGCCTGGCCGGCGTCGTTCTGCGCAGCAGCGGCCGGGGCCGGGGCAGCCTGGGCGAAGCTGAGCGACGGGGTGCTGGCGAGCAGGACCGAGGTGAGCAGGGCGGGGATCAGTTTGAGGTTCATTTCTGCGGTTCCGTTGCAGGCGCTTCTGCGCCCTGGGCATCCTGGGACTCAGCACCGCCGGCGTTGGCCGGGCCGCTGAACATGTACTTGCCAACCAGCTGCAGCAGGTCGACCGCCGGCTGGGTGAAGACAATCTCGTCGCCGGACTTGAGCACGTCCGGGTCACCGCCCGGCTGCAGTCCGATATAGCTCTCGCCGAGCAAACCGCTGGTGAATATGCCGGCCGATGTGTCGGCCGGCAGATCCTTGAACTTCGGGTCCAGCTTCAGGGTGACGATGGAGTCGAACTTGAGCGGGTCCAGCTCGATCGCGCCGACCTGGCCGACGGTCACGCCGCCGATCTTGACCGGGGCCTGCTTGCGCAGCTGCCCGATCTGGGTGAAACGCGCCTTCAGTTCGTAGCCGTCGCTGCCGAAGCCCCAGCGCTGGTTGGTGGAGGCGACGGCCAGCACCAGCAGCGAGGCCAGCGCCAGCAGCAGGAATGCGCCGACGGAAAATTCAAGTCTGGGACCGCGGATGGCCATGGTTGTCTCACTGTTCGTTTGTCAGGTGCCCAGGGGGTGCCCGGGCGGGTTTCATGGATCGGTGTTCAGCGGAACATCATTGCCGACAGCACGAAGTTGAACATCAGTACCAGCAGCGAGGCGTTGACCACCGCGCGGGTGGTCGCCACCGAGGTGCCTTCGATGGTGGGTTCGGCGTGGAAGCCCACGTACGACGCCACCAGCGCGGCGGTACCGCCGAAGATCGCCGACTTCAGCATTGCCACGCCGAAGTCGTCCCAGAAGTCCACGCTGTTGCTCAGCGCCGACCAGAACACCCCGTTGTCCAGGCCCAGCACGTGGACCGCTTCGAAGTAGCTGGCGCTGATCGCCAGCGAGCAGAAGATGCCGGTGAGCAGGGGCACGGTGAGCACCGCCGCCCAGAAGCGCGGCGCCACCACCTTGGCGATCGGGTCGATGGCCATCAGCTCCAGCGCCTTGATCTGGTCGGTGGCGCGCATCAGGCCCAGTTCGGCGGCGATCGAGCTGCCGGCGCGGCCGATGAACAGCAGCGCGGTCAGCACCGGGGCCAGTTCGCGGTACAGCGACAGCCCCAGCAGCGTGGACAGCGCATCGGCGGCACCGAAGGTGGTCAGCGTGCGGTAGCCCTGCAGGGTCAGCACCAGGCCGACGAAGGCACCGCCCACGGCGATGATCGGCAACGAGCGGGCGCCCACCTTGTAGATCTCGCGGGTGAGCTCGGCCAGGAAGTCGGCGGTGGGCAGCGAGCCGCGCAGGACCGTCAGCGAGAACAGGCCGGCGCGGCCCAGCGAGCGGGTGGCGTCAACAAACGGCATCAGGCAACCCTCGCGCGCGGCGCGGCATCGAACGGAATCGGGCCATCGGGCTGGCCGTGCAGGAACTGGCGCAGCAGCGGGTCCTGGCTGGCGTCCAGGTCGGCCGGGCTGCCTTGGAACACCACGCCGCCGTTGGCGATGGCGATCACCTGGTCGCAGATCGGCAGGGTCTCGTGCACATGGTGGCTGACGATGATGCTGGTCAGGCCCAGGCTGTGGTTGAGGCGCTGGATCAGGCTCATGATCACCCCCGAGGCGATCGGGTCCAGCCCGGTCAGCGGCTCGTCGTAGATCATCAGCGGCGGGTCCAGCGCCAGCGCGCGTGCCAGCGCCACGCGCCGGGCCATGCCGCCGGACAGCTCGCGCGGCCAGGCATCGGCGGCGGCCAGCAGGCCCACCGCGTGCAGCTTCATGTCCACCAGGCGGCGCAGCACTGGCGCCGGCAGGCGGGTGTGGGTGCGCAGCGGCAGGGCGACGTTCTCGGCCACGGTCAGGTCGGTGAGCAGGCCATTGCCCTGCAGCAGCACGCCCACGCTGCGGCGCATCTCGCGCAGCGCGCTGCTGCGCTCGGGGATCGGCTGGCCGAACAGGGTGACCGTGCCGGCCACCGGGCGCAGTTCGCCGGTCAGCGCCGCCAGCAGGGTGGACTTGCCGCTGCCCGACGGGCCCAGCACGGCGGTGATGCTGCCACGCGGCACCCGCAGCGAAACGTCGCGCAGGATGCTGCGACCGCCGCGATCGATACGCACGTTGGACAACTGCACCAGCGATTCTTCGGAAGCCGTCATGGACGCCATTAACAAAATTCCAACGTTGTAAGATCGTGGTGAACGGCTGAACATAACCGAACTGGACCGTGCAGTATTGTGGCACGACCCCGCCGCCCGGCCAGCGACGCCGCTCGCAACACACCGTGCCGGCACGCGGCATGGCCGGTTTCTCGTCCGGTTCCTACGTCGGTCACCCTCGTGATCGCGCGGCCGCTGCGGCACACTGGCGCGATGACTGATGCTGCGTCCGACTTCCGCCTGTACCACTCCAATTCACTCGACGTGCTGGCTGCGCTGCTGGCCACGGCGGTGCGCGAGCCGGTGCCGGGCCAGTCCGTCCTGGTGCCCGAGGTGGTGCTGATCCCGCAGGTGGCGATGCGGCGCTGGCTGCAGTCCACCCTGGCGGTCGAGTATGGCATTGCCGCCAACCTGGAATTCCTCACCCCCGGTGAATTCGTGGCCCGGGCGCTCAACGCCAACGTGCCCGGCGAGCATGACGACCTCACCGCGGCGGCGCTGCGCTGGAAGCTGTACGCCGCATTGACCGACCCGGCCGTGCTGGCGCAGGCGCCGATGCAGGCGCTGCAGGCCTATCTGTCCGCGGCCGATCCACTCAAGCCGTGGGCGTTGGCCGGCGAGCTGGCGGCGGTGTACGAGAAGTACCAGGCCTGGCGTCGCGACTGGCTGTTGCGCTGGGAGGCCGGGGCCGACGCGCAGGACCCGCAGGCGATCCTGTGGCGGCACATCGCCAGCGGCCACCAGTACCGCGCGCGCCGCATCGATGCCTACCTGTCGCGCTTCGAAGGCCCGGGGCGCCCGCTGCCGCAGGGCCTGCCGGCGCGGGTGTTCGCCTTCGCCACGCTCAACATCTCCCCCGACGTGCTGCGGGTGATGGCCACCCAGGCCCGGGTCGGCACGATGCACTTCTACCTGCCCACGCCCACCCAGGCCTATTGGGGCGACCTGCAGACGCTGGGCGAGAAGCTGCGCAGCGGCGCGCCGGACCCGTTTGGCGAAGCGGCCGGCGAGAACCGCCTGCTGCAGGTCTGGGGCGCGGCCGGCCGCGACTTCATGGCGGTGCTGGGCAGTTACGAAGTGGTGCACCCGTCCGGCGAGATTGCCGCCTATGACGATCCCGAAGACGACGCGCGCCCCGACATGGACGCGGGCGGATTGTCCGACAGCCTGCTGCACCGGCTGCAGCGCGACCTGTTCCATCGCCGCGGCCAGCCGGCCGGCGCGCGCCGGGAGGCGCTGCGCCACGATGACCCCAGCCTGCAGGTGCACGCCTGCCACACCCGCCTGCGCGAACTGCAGGTGCTGCACGACCAGCTGCGGGCGCTGCTGCAGGACCCGCGCTTCGACCCGCCGCTGCAGGCCCGCGACATCGCGGTGCTGGCCCCGGACATCGATCCTTACGTGCCGTACCTGGAAGCGGTGTTCGGCGGCCGCAGCGGCGGCGAGGACCATATTCCCTACGCGCTGGCCGACACCAGCCCGCTGGCCGGCGAACCGCTGGCCGACGTGTTCGTGCACCTGCTCGGCCTGCCGGTGTCGCGCTTCGGATTGAACGAAGTGCTGGACCTGCTGGCCAGCGCACCGCTGGCCGAGGCCGCCGGGCTGGATGCGGCCGCCTTTGATCGCCTGCACGACTGGCTGCAGGCGGCCGG
>NZ_QAIW01000004.1:21500-22607 GCF_003061285.1 Stenotrophomonas sp. HMWF003
GCTGGGTCACGCCAGTGGCAGTGACGGCGATATCGCCGGGGTGGCGCCCTGGCCGGAACTGGAAGGCAGCGCGCTCGACGCGCTGGATCGCCTGCTGGGCCTGCTGCGGGTGCTGGCCCGCTACCAGCGCGTGCTGGGCGAGGCGATGCCGCCGTCGCACTGGCGACAGCGCCTGCTGGCATTGCTGGATGCGCTGCTGCCGGTGCCCCCGCAGGCCGCCAGCAGCCAGCGTGCACTGGAGCGCCTGCGCAAGCTGATCAACGAGTTCGCCCGCGACGCCCACCAGGCCCAGTTCCAGGGCGAGGTGGCCCCGGAGGTGGTGCGCGCGCATTTCGCCGGCGTCCTGGCCGAGGCCGACACCCGCGCGCCGCTGCTCACCGGCGGCATCAGCTTCGGTCGCATGGTGCCGATGCGCCTGCTGCCGTTCCGGGTGATCTGCGTGCTGGGCCTCAACGACGGCGATTTCCCGCGCCGCGATCCGGCCGCCGGGCTCAACCAGCTCACGGCCGAACTGGGCACCGACAAGCGCCGGTACGGCGACCGGTCGCTGCGCGAGGACGACCGCTTCCTGTTCCTGCAGCTGTTCGCTTCGGCGCAGGACGTGTTCTACCTGAGCTACCTGGGCGCCGACCCACGCGACGGCAGCGTGCGCGAGCCCTCGGTGCTGGTCAGCGAATTGATCGATGCGGCGGCCGAGTACCACCAGGTGCCGGCCACCGCTGCCCGCCAGCTCACCGTGCGCCACTCGCTGCAGCCGTTCGCCCCGACCGCGTTCGGCGGCGGCGACGAGCCGCGGCGCTTCAGCTACCGCCAGCAGTGGCACCCGGCCGCCGGATCGCTGGGGGGGCGACGGCGCCCGCTGGCGGCCTGGTTCGACCAGCCATTGCCGCCCGCCGACACGTTGCCGGGCGAGACCGAACTCAGCCTGGATGCGCTGCGCCGCTTCCTGACCGATCCAGCCAGCCAGTTCCTGTCGCAACGGCTGGGGCTGCGCCTGCCCGACGACCTGGCCGACGCCGACGACGTGGAGCCGCTGGTGATGGCCGCGCGCGGCACCGACACCCTGCGGCTGCAGCAGGCGGTGATCGACGCCACCCTGGGCCAGGA
>NZ_QAIW01000004.1:22617-23866 GCF_003061285.1 Stenotrophomonas sp. HMWF003
ACTGTATCCGCGGCTGCGCGCGCGTGCGCTGCTGCCGTCCGGTGCGTTGGGCGAGCGCCAGTTCGAGGCCCTGCAGGGACAGACCCGCCCCTACGCGCAGGCATTGGCGCAGTGGCAGGCCGGCAGCGTGGCCGACAGCCGCCGCCATGAGGTGGACATTGAGGGCGTGCGCCTGCATGGGCGCATCAACGACGTGCATGCGCAGGGGATCGTGCGGCTGCGCCCGGGACCGCTCAACGGCCGCGCCGCAATCCGCCACGGCCTGGACTGGCTGCTGGCCAACGCCGCCGGCGACGCGCTGCCCCTGGTGCAGTTCCACGACAGTGGCGAAGAAGGCCTGGGCCCGCACGTGCTGCCGCCGCTGCCGCCCGAACAGGCGCAGCAGGTGCTGCGGCGGCTGCTGCAGCTGCGCAACGCGGGGCTGCGCGCGCCGCTGTTGTATGCGCCGTCCACCGCCTGGGCGCTGTATACCGCGCTGCCGGCCAAGCGCGAGGCCGAGGGCCGCGCGCGCTGGTATGGCAGTGACCGCAGCTGGGCCGAATCCAGCGGTGCCGGCTACCAGCTGGCGCTGCGCGGCCACGATCCTTTCGCCAGCGCCGACAGCTACGGGCAGCTGCTCCACAACAGCTTCGTGGTGTTCACCGCGGTGCGCGAAGGCCGGGTATTTGCCGGCTTCGACGAACAAGGTGCTGCGCGATGACCGCCCCCGACCTGCTGGATGACCCCTACCTGGCGCTGCCGCTGGACGGCGTGCGCCTGATCGAGGCCAGTGCCGGCACCGGCAAGACCTTCACCCTGGCCACCCTGTTCACCCGGCTGGTGGTGGAAAAGGGCTGGCGCATCGGTCAGATCCTGGCGGTGACCTTCACCGATGCGGCCACCCAGGAACTGCGCAAGCGCATCCGCGAGCGCCTGGCCCTGGCCGCGCAGCTGGTGGAACGCGCGCCCAGCGACGAGGACAGCCCCGAGGTGGTGCTGACCCGGTGGATCCTGCAGCGCCAGCTGGCGCTGGGCGAGGAAACCCCGGCCGCGCTGGCACGCCGGCTGCAGACCGCCGCCGATGAAATCGACCTGGCCTCCATCTTCACCATCCATGGCTTCTGCACGCGGGTGCTGCGCGAGCACGCGCTGGAAAGCGGCCATACCTTCGACCCGCCGACGCTGTTGCCCAGCGAACGCGCGCTGCACGACGAACTGGCCGCCGACCTGTGGCGGGTCCACGCCAACGATGCGGCCACTGTCGACGCAC
>NZ_QAIW01000004.1:23891-24679 GCF_003061285.1 Stenotrophomonas sp. HMWF003
CCGTTGCTGCCGCCGGTGCCCGCCGGGTTGAACGACGATCCGCGCCCGGCGCATGCGCTGGCCGCACGCCAGTTCGCCGACGCCTACCGCCAGCACGGCGATGCCTTCATGGGCGAGGTCTGTACCGCGGTCGAGGCCAAGGTACTCAATGGCAACAGCTACAAGCTGGCCTGGCTGGAGCCGCTGAGCGTGCAGCTGCACCGCTGGGCCGGGGCGGACGCTCTGGACGCGCCGCTGGACGCCGATCCGGAGCGGCTGCGTCGGCTGACCCCCGAAGAACTCAGCGCGCGCACCAACAAGGCGCACGCCGGCAAGACGCCGCACTCACCGCTGCAGCACGCACTGGCGCTGTACCTGGCCGCCACCGATGCGCTGGCGCAGTGGCAGCGCGGCCAGGCCATCGCGTTCCTGCACGCGCTGCGCGACCAGGCCCGCGCACGCCTGGCCGAGCTCAAGCGGATCGGCCGCGTGCAGACCTATGACGACCTGATCGACGGCGTCGCCGACGCGCTGGAGGGGCCGCATCGCGCCGTGCTGGTGCAACAGCTGCGCGCGCAGTACGCGATCGCGCTGGTGGACGAGTTCCAGGACACCGATGACCGCCAGTGGAGCATCTTCCAGCGCGTGTTCGGCGATTCGAAGGAAACCCGCGCGGCGGGCCTGGCCCCGGCGCTGTTCCTGATCGGCGACCCCAAACAGGCCATCTACGGCTTCCGCGGCGGCGACATCCACACCTACCTCAACGCCAAGCACCAGGCCGATCCCGCGCCGCCGCGGAAGCCGTAGAT
>NZ_QAIW01000004.1:24689-29766 GCF_003061285.1 Stenotrophomonas sp. HMWF003
CAACTTCCGCTCGCGGCCGGCCGTGCTGCACGCCATCCAGGCGTTGTATGCCAACGCCGGCGACACGGCTTTCCTGGAGACGGATATCCGCTTCGAGCCGGTGCACCCGGGCAGCACCCGCCTGGACACCGATTTCCTGCGCGATGGCGTACCCGCGCCCGGCCTGACCCTGCGCCTGCTGGACAATCCCGAGGGCGGCGCGCTCAAGGCCGATGCCTCGCGGCAACAGGCCAGCGATGCCTGCGTGGCGGCCATCCACCAGTTGCTCAGCGAGGCCCGCCAGGGCCGCGCGCTGCTGCGCGGGCAGCCGCTGCAGCCCGGCGACATCGCCGTGCTGGTGCGCTCGCACAAGGAAGCCACGCGCATCCAGCAGGCGTTGAGCGCGGTGGGTATTCCCGCCGTCGCCGCCGGCAAGCAGAGCCTGTATGCCACGCCCGAGGCGCAGGACCTGCGCGTGCTGTTGCTGGCCCTGCTGCAACCGGCCGACGAAGGCCGCTTGCGCGCGGCGTTGTCCACCGTGCTGCTGGGCGAAGATGCCGCTGCCATCGACGCGCTGGAGCGCGAGGGCGACGCACAGCGCAGTTTCCAGGTCCGCCTGCTGCTGTGGCGCGAGCGCTGGCAGCGCGGTGGTCCGTTCGCGGTGATCGCCGACCTGTGCGCCGAGCACGCCGAGCGCCTGCTGGGTCTGATCGACGGCGAACGCCGCCTCACCAACTACCTGCAGCTGGGCGAACTGCTGCAGCAGGCCGCGGCGCAGACGCTGGGCATGCATGGCCTGCTGGACTGGCTGCAGGTGCAGATGGCCCACGCCGACCAGAACGACGAGGCGCAGCTGCTGCGGCTGGAATCGGACGCGCGCCGCGTGCAGATCATCACCCTGCACAAGAGCAAGGGCCTGGAGTACCCGCTGGTGTTCCTGCCGTTCGTGGGCATCGGCGGCAGTGCACCCAACACCGACACCCAGTGCACCGTGCATGCCAACGGGCGTCGCGAGCTGCACTGGAAACTGGACAAGGACGAGGCCTGGACCGCGGCCAGCACGCGCAGCGCGCAGGAGCAGGAAGCCGAAGACGCGCGCCTGTTGTACGTGGGCCTGACCCGCGCCGAGCACGCGCTGTGGATCGCCGCGGGCGACCTGGCCGGCACCGCGAAAACCCGGCTGGCGCCGATGCTGTCCGACCTGGATGCACTGCGCGCGCATCCGGACATCGCCGTGATCCAGGCCCCGTTGGAACCGCGCCCGGCGCAGCTGGCCACCGAACGCGACGGCGACCTGCCGCCGGTGCGCGCGCTGACCCGGCGCATCCCGCACGACTGGTGGGTGTACAGCTTCACCCAGCTGGCACATGCCGACGCCGGCCATGACACCGATGCCGCCGCCACCGAGGTTCCGGCGCCTGCCGCCGACGAACCCAGCGGCGAGGATCTCACCTTGGACACCGCGCAGGCCGTGCCGCTGCGCGACGACGAGGTCGACCCCCGCTTCATGGGCAGCCGCTTCGGCAACGTGCTGCACGACGCGCTGGAGAACACCGACTTCGCGCGCTGGGCGCACTGGCAGGCCGGGCAACCGGCACCGGATGACGAAGCGGACGTGCTGCGCACCTCGCTGGTCGAGGAAGGCTATGCCGACGAAGACCTCGACGATGGCGTAGCGGTGCTGACCGACCTGGTCGGCCAGACCCTGACCGTGGCGTTGCCGGAAGGGGGCGCGCTGCACGACCTGCCGGCCACCGACCGGCGGGCAGAGATCGAGTTCCACTTCGCCATGCAGCCCACCGCCGTGCCGCTGCTGCTCGACCTGCTCCACGCGCATGGGCTGGTCCGCGAACGGCGCGGCTTCGGCACGCGGCGCAAGCTGGAGGGCCTGATGACCGGCAAGATCGATCTCACCTACGTGCGCGGCGATCGCTGGTACGTGCTCGACTACAAATCCAACCGGCTGCCCGGCTACGACCCGGTGCGGCTGCAGGGCGCCATGCAGCACAGCGAATACGACCTGCAGGCGCTGATCTACACCGTGGCACTGCACCGCTGGCTGCGCTTCCGCCTCGGCGCACGGTACGAGTACGCGCGCGACATGGGCGGCATCCGCTACCTGTTCTGCCGCGGCCTGGATGCCGCCCGCGCCGACAGCCCCGGCGTGTATGCGCACCGCTTCGACCCGGTCCTGGTGGATGCACTGGACGCCTTGTTCGCCGGCGGCGAGCACGCCCAGGCGCGCATGGCCGCCCGCGCGCGGGGTGAAGCATGAGCCTGCTCGCGGCACTGAAGAACGGCGGCGCGCTGCGCACCCTCGACCACGCCCTGGCGCAGAGCCTGCGCCGGTTGCGCCCGGACACGCCCGATACGGTGCTGGCCGCCGCCGCGCTGGCCTCGCTGGCGGTGTCGCAGGGGCATGCCGGGCTGGACCCGCGCCAGCCGCAGCGGTTGGTCGAGGCGGACACGCACTGGCCCGACGCCGACACCTGGCTGGACCAGCTGCGCGAGTCGCCGTGGGTAGACGTGCCCGACGCCGACAGCGCACCGGCAACCGAGGTCCCGCTGGTGCTGGAAAACGGCCTGCTCTACCTGCGCCGCTACCGCGAGTACGAGCGCCGCCTGGCCGACGGCCTGCAGCGCATCGCCACCCATCCGCCCGGACAGGTTGATCCTGCCGTGCTGGCATCGCTGTTCGCGCAGCTGTTCCCGCAGGCGCGCGAGGGCATCGACCACCAGGCCCGCGCGGCAGGCGTGGCCTTGCGGCATCCACTGGTGCTGGTCACCGGCGGGCCGGGCACCGGCAAGACCACCACCATCGCGCGGCTGCTGGTGCTGCTGGCGGCCCAGGCGGTGCAGGCCGACCAGCCGTTGCCGCGGGTCGCCCTGGCGGCGCCCACCGGCCGCGCCGCCGAACGCATGGCCGAAAGCCTGCGCCTGGCGGTGCAGCGGTTGCGCCTGCTCGGCATCGCGCCGGCGCTGTGCGACGCCATGCCCAGCACCGGCACCACCCTGCACCGGCTGCTCGGGGTGATCCCCGATTCGCCGCGCTTCCGTCACCACGGCGACAACCCGTTGCCGTTCGACGTGGTGGTGGTGGACGAAGCCTCGATGATCGACCTGCCGCTGATGACCAAGCTGGTGGAAGCGATCGCCTCCGGCACCCGGCTGGTATTGCTGGGCGACCCGGACCAGTTGCCGTCGGTGGAAGCGGGCGATGTGCTCAGTGCGATCCTGCGCGCCAGCGGTGATGGCCTCGGTACCCAGGCCGACGATCACGCAGCGCTGCATACGCTGCTGGCCCCGGCCGCGTTGCAGCCGCTGGCGCCGGCCACGCACTTCGCCGGTCGCCGCGTGCAGCTGCAGCGCGGCTATCGGCAGACCGATGCACTGGATCTGGCACCGCTGGCGCATGCCGTGCGCGAGGGCGACCCTGCTACTGCGCTGGCCCTGCTGCGGGGCGGTCAGCTGGCTGGCGTGCACTTCCACGAAGACCAGGTCGATCCGCTGCAGCAGCACCGCGACCACCTGCTGTCGCACTGGCGCGGGCTCGGCGATGCCGTCGACCCGGGCCAGGCGTTGGCAAACGCCGGTCGCATCCGCCTGCTCACCGCCGTGCGCGAAGGGCCGCAAGGCGCGCGCGGGCTCAATGCGCGTATCGAAGCGTTGCTGGCCGGCGTGCCGCGCGCGGGCATGGCGCCGGGTTACTTCCACGGGCGCCTGCTGCTGGTGACAGAGAACAGCTACCGTCATCGCCTGTTCAACGGCGACATCGGCATCTGCCTGGCCGACCGCCACGGTGCAATCACCGCCTGGTTCCCCGGCGACACGCCCGATCAACCGCGCGGCTTCCATCCGGGCGCGCTGCCCGCGCACGAAAGCGCGTTCGCGATGACCGTGCACAAGGCGCAGGGCTCCGAATTCGATGAGGTCTGGTTGCAGCTGCCGTGGCGCGACAACCGGGTGTTGTCGCGCGAGCTGCTCTATACCGGCATGACCCGCGCACGCCAGTCACTGCATGTGCTGGGCAGCGCGCCGGTGCTGGAGGCCGCCTTGAAGCGGCATGCCAGCCGCGTGTCCGGGCTGGCGGTGCGGCTGACCGGCAACGCGGCTGCATCGTGTGATGCAGCCGCAGCCGAACCTGCGGTGCAGGCGCCGACGCCGGCCCAGGGCCAGCTGTTCTAGCGCTGCGCCGGGCTTACTCGGGAACTACCACGGTGCCGTCGGGGAACACGATGGCGCCGTCGCCGCTGGCGTCGAAGAAGCCCACCTGGTGGGCATTGGCCAGCACCTGCACCAGGCCATGCGCGTTCTCGGCGACCGAATCGGCGAACGAAGCATAGATCACGTGCTGGCCGACGCTGTAGTCGGTCACTTCGGGGCGGTCATCTTCGTCATCGGCCAGCGGGCCGTTCATCGGCGGGAAGTGCTCGACGATGGCGGCGAACCATGCCTGCAGCGCCGGCACCGAGACGGCCGGGTCATCGTACTCGTGCTTCTCGCTCCACTCGGTCTGCGCGTCGTACCACTCCAGGAAGGCCGCCGCATCGCGCGGGGCCACGGCGGGGTCGAACACCATCATGTCGTAACTCATCCAGGATCACCTTGTTCCATGCAGAAATGCAGGTGTCAGGATAGCGTTGATCGGCGCAGGTTGGCGGGCCCGCACCCGGCCGGTTCAGCGCGGCGCGGGCAGACCGGGCGATACAGCAGCAGGGCCGTCCACCACCGGTGCGTCCGGGAACAGCGCAAAACGCAGCCCCATCACGCCCATCAGCGCTTCATCGCGGGCCTTGCCGGCGTCCACGGTCTGCACCCGCCGCAGCGAGGCCTCCAGCTTGGCCTGCAACCCGGCGGGGGCCGGCAGCGGCCGGCGCTGGGCCACCTGCGCGCGGTAGTGCGCGGCCACCTCGTCCAGGATCGCCTCGATCGCCTCCACGCTGGTCGGCGGCAGCCCGTGCCGGGCGCGTCGCAGCTGCAGGATGTTCAGCCCGATCCGCGCTTCGGTAAGCATGTCCACCGAGGCGATGTCGCTGCCCTCGGGGGTGGCGGCCAGGCGCGGCGCGAGCAGGCCCAGCAGGTCCAGCATGCGCGCGGC
>NZ_QAIW01000458.1:0-10705 GCF_003061285.1 Stenotrophomonas sp. HMWF003
TGCGGGCGCGCTACCTGCGCCAGTGGCAGGCGAGGGTGGGCCGGGACGCAGCGAGGTGGGCAGGTCGCCCATCGCTTCGCTGGTCATCGCCGCCCACCCGCTGTTGCGGGCCGATCCGCTCCAGCCGGTCAGGGGGCGATTGACCTTGCCGCCTTCACGCGCGGGGCCGCTGCGTTCGGGGCCGGTGACGATACGCCGGGTCGTGGCCGACCGCGCCAGGTAGGGGGTATACACCAGGCCGGGCAGGATGCCTTCGTGGCCCAGCAGGATATTGGCGCGCTCCAGCAGTTCGCCCAAGCGGTCGATCAGCTGGCGGTCGAACACGCGGTAGAGCGCCAGCTGGGTCTCCAGCCCGAGCTCGAAGCGTTCGCCCAGTTCCCGCACGATCCGGCACAGGACATGCGGGCCGAACGGCAGGTCTTCGACGTCGAACTCCGGACCGGCGGCGAGCACCGCGAAGCGTTGCCCCAGCAGCTGCAGGGCGCTGGCCGAGCGTTGCGCCTCGCGGCGGATGATCTCCACCAGCACGATGTCGCGGTCGATATCGGTGTCGGCGACCAGGGTCAGGGTACTGGCGGTGAGGGTGCTGGCCGCCGGGGCCGGCACATGGCGCACGCGCGGCTCGCGCAGCTGGGCCAGGGCGTGCCCCAGTGCCTCCAGGAACAGCGGGGCGAACTGCGCGTTGACCTCGTGCAGGCGCCGGGTCTGGGCGTAGATGTCGGCCTGGATCTGGCTGTTGCGCGCGCGCTCGGCATCGCGGAACAGCTCGCGTTCCAGTTCGACGATGGTCAGTTTCAGCGGCGTGGCCAGGGTCTGCGCGGCCAGCGCATGCAGCGACGCCAGCAGGCGGCGCACGCGCGGCGGTGCGGCCACGTGGGCGAAACGGGCCGGGTCGGTCTGGGACGATGAAGGTGCGGACGCAGACATCCGTTGTGGTTCCGGCTCACCTGAGAGTAAGGAATCTAACGGTTTCGCGGTGTCCCCGCCAGAAGGGATCCCCCGACACCCAGGCGCGGTAGCGCCGACCGTTGGTCGGCTGCCGTGCCGGCATTCCGCACCTGCGCCGGGAACAGCCGACCAACGATCGTCGGGCTGCCATGTGCTGCGCAGCCGACCAACGGTCGGCTCTACGCGGGGAGGAACAGTTCGACCACGTCGTTGGTGAAGCGCCGGCCCAGCTCGGTGGGGCGGGCGTGGTCGCCGTCCAGGGTCATCCAGCCGCGCTGGATCGCTGCCTGCAGCGGCACGGCGATGCTCGCGCGCTCCAGCCCGGTGCGCGATTCGAAGTCCTTCAGGCTGAACCCTTCGTGCAGGCGCAGCAGGTTGAGCATGTACTCGAACGGCAGGCGCTCGCCATCGATCACGTCATCGCCGCCGATCGCCGCGGCCGTGCCGGCAGCATCCATGAAGGTCTGCGGGTGCTTGTGCTTCCAGCGCCGCAGCACGTGCTGCTCGGCACCGCTGCTGATCTTGCCGTGCGCGCCCGCGCCGATGCCCAGGTAGTCGCCGAAGCGCCAGTAGTTCAGGTTGTGCGCGCTCTGCCGGCCCGGCTTGGCATAGGCGCTCACCTCGTACTGGGCGTAGCCGGCCTCGGCCAGCAGCGCCTGGCAGTGCTCCTGGATGTCCCACGCCGAATCTTCGTCGGGAATGCCCTGCGGCGGCCGCGCGAAGAACACCGTGTTCGGCTCCAGGGTGAGCTGGTAGTGCGACATGTGGGTGGGCTGCAGCGCGAACGCGCGTTCCAGGTCATGTTCGGCCTGGGCCAGCGTCTGCTGTGGCAGCGCGTACATCAGGTCGATGTTGAAATTGTCGTAACCCGCGTCCTGGGCCAGCTTCACCGCGCGCTCGGCTTCGCCACTGTCGTGGATGCGGCCCAGGCGCTTGAGCGCCTCGTCGTTGAAAGTCTGGATGCCGAAGCTGATCCGGTTCACCCCGGCCGCGCGGTAGCGGTCGAAACGGCCGTGCTCGGCGGTGCCCGGGTTGGTCTCCAGGGTCACTTCCAGGTTCGGCGCGAAGCGCAGCCGCGCCGATGCCGCCTGCAGGAAGCGGTCGATCGCCTCGGGTGGGAACAGGCTGGGCGTGCCGCCGCCGAAGAACACGCTGCTCACCACCCGGCCCCAGACCAGCGGCAGGTCCTGGTCCAGGTCGCGGATCAGGGCGTCGATGTACGCCTCGAACGGCAACTCACCCTTGGCCGCGTGCGAGTTGAAATCGCAGTACGGGCATTTGCGCACGCACCACGGCAGGTGCACGTACAGCGCCAGCGGCGGCGGAATCAGCCGCGGCGCGTGGTCGTGGTCGCCGGTGCAGACGTCACCGGGCGCGTGGTTGCAGGAGGCGTTCATGGGCGTTGCTGCGTCAGGTCGGACAAAGGGGCGGCGCCGTCGTCGGGCGCCAGCTCCACGGGAAGGGGTAGGTCGGGTTGGGCCGTGCGCACGGCGGCGGCGACGGCACGGAACAGCGCCAGCGCGCCCCCGTCGGCCACGTGGGTGTTCGTCAGCCTTACGTAGCGCCAGCGGCGGTGCGCGCTGGCACGCAGGGTCACGCCGAGGTCGCTGACCACCGACGTGGTGCTCCGCTGCCAGTTGCCGTAGTGCAGGGCGTCCACTTCACCGGCATGGAAGCGTCGTGGGCGCACCCAGTTGAACAGGCGCTGGACCTCGATCTGCCCATCGTCGCCAATGCGCACGCGCTGCCAGGTGAGCAGTGCCAGCAGTCCGGCGGACATCACCCACAAACCGACGACCATGCCGAACAGGAAGGCCCAAGGCGCCGGTTCGGCGCTGTTGAGGGAGAACAGCGCGGTGCCGCCCAGCGCCACCAACGTGCCGCCCATCACCAGGGCAAGCGTCGCCTGGTAACTGCGGGCGCTCGAGCGGAACTCACGGGCCGCCACGACGCTCATGCGGCGGCTAGGAACCCGCGCAGCCTGGCCAGCGCCAGCGCGCGATGGCTGATGGCATTCTTCTGCGCCGGGTCCATCTCCGCCGCCGTCAGGCCGTGCGTCGGGTCCAGGAACACCGGGTTGTACCCGAAGCCGTTGCTGCCGCGCGTTTCGTCCAGGATCACGCCTTCCCAGCTGCCTTCGCAGATCAGCGGCTGCGGGTCGTTGGCGTGGCGCAGCAGCACGATCACCGCGTAGAAGCGGGCGGTGCGGCGGTCGGCGGGAATCTCGCGCAGCGCGTCGAGCAGCTTGGCGTTGTTGGCCGCATCGTTGGTCGGGCTGCCCGCATAGCGCGCGCTGTACAGGCCGGGCGCGCCGTCGAGCGCGTCCACGATCAGGCCCGAATCATCGGCCAGCGCGGGCAGGCCGGTGACGGCACTGGCGTGGCGCGCCTTGATCAGCGCGTTCTCGACGAAGGTCAGGCCGGTTTCGGGCACGTCACTGACGCCCAGCTCGCCCTGCGCCACGATCTGCAGCGGCAGGTCGCCGAGCATGGCCTGCAGTTCCTTCAGCTTGCCGGCGTTGCCGCTGGCCAGTACCAGTGTCTTCATTTCGGCTCCAGCAGGTCCCAGGTGTTGCCGTACAGGTCGCGGAACACCGCCACGGTGGCGTACACCTCTTCGCGCGGGGTTTCCAGGAATTCCACGCCACGCGCGGTCATCGCGGCGTGGTCGCGCCAGAAATCGTCGGTGTTCAGGAAGAAGCCGACGCGGCCGCCGGTCTGGTTGCCGATCCGGCTGCGCTGCTCATCGGTACTGGCACGCGCCAGCAGCAGGGCCGCGGCGCTGCCGTCGGTCGGCCCCACCACCACCCAGCGCTTGTCGCCCTGGTCGATGTCGTCGATCAGGGTGAAACCGAGCATGCCCGTGTACCAGGCAATGGCCTCGTCGTAGTCGGCCACCACCAGGGTGGTCAGCGCGATGCGGCGGTTCATGCAGACGCCAGGGCGGCCTGCTGCGCCGCGAACAGGTCCTTGATGCCCTTCTCGGCCAGCACCAGCAGCGCGTCCAGCTCGTCGCGGCGGAACGCGTGGCCTTCGGCGGTGCCCTGCAGTTCGATGAAGCCGCCGCCGTCGTTCATGACCACGTTCATGTCGGTGTCGCAGTCACTGTCTTCGGCGTAATCCAGGTCCAGCACCGGGGTGCCGCGGTACACGCCCACCGACACCGCCGCCACCGCACCGAAGATCGGATTGCGCTTGATGTCGCCGCGCTTGAGCAGGAAGTTCACCGCGTCCACCAGCGCCACGTAGGCACCGGTGATGGCGGCGGTACGGGTGCCGCCATCGGCCTGCAGCACGTCGCAGTCCAGGGTGATGGTGCGCTCGCCCAGGGCGCCGCGGTCGATGCAGGCGCGCAGGGTGCGGCCGATCAGGCGCTGGATTTCCAGGGTGCGGCCGCCTTGCTTGCCACGCGCCGCTTCGCGGTCGTTGCGGGTGTGGGTGGAGCGCGGCAGCATGCCGTACTCGGCGGTGACCCAGCCTTCGCCCTTGCCGCGCAGGAAGCCGGGCACGCGGTTTTCCACGCTGGCGGTGCACAGCACGCGGGTCTCACCGAAGCTGACCAGTACCGAGCCCTCGGCGTGACGGGTGAAGGCGCGCTCGATGCGCACTTCGCGCAGCTGGTCGGCCTGGCGGCCGCTGGGACGGGTGTCGGACATGCGTTGGGGTTCCGTGGAAGCTGGGGGAACGCGACCATGCCCGCACCCCGAAGGGGCAGGCAGGGAGGCTCGAATGAGACCGCTAGGGTACCATTCCCCCTTTGGGAACATCGGAAACCCACCATGATTCGAAGCATGACCGCCTATGCCGGCGGCGAGCGCGCCACCCGCTGGGGCACGCTGGCCTGTGAGCTGCGCTCGGTCAACCACCGGTTCCTGGAGGTGGGCGTGCGCCTGCCCGACGAGCTGCGTGCGTTGGAACCGCAGCTGCGCGAGCGCGTCGCTTCCCGCTGCAGCCGCGGCAAGATCGACCTGGTCATGCGCCTGCGCGCGCCGGAGGTCACCGGTGCACTGGTGGTCAACGACGTGCTGCTGGCCCAGCTGGGCGAACTGGCCCGCCGCCTGGCGCCGGGCTTCCCCAGCCTGCAGGTGAGCTTCACCGAACTGCTGCAGGTGCCGGGCGTGATGCAGGGCGAGGCGGTGGATGCCGCTGCGCTGCATGCCGAGGCGCTGGCCCTGCTGGACGCCACCCTGGACGGCTTCGTGGCCGCGCGCGAGCGTGAAGGCGACAAGCTGGCCGCCGCCATCCAGGAACGCGTGGATGGGGTGGAGCGCATCGCCGCCGAGGTCACCACGCTGATTCCGCTGATCCGCGAGGGCCAGCGCACCAAGCTGGCCGCGCGCCTGGCCGACCTGCCGCACCCGGTCGATCCCGGCCGTGCCGAGCAGGAGCTGGTGATGTGGCTGCAGAAGCTGGACGTGGATGAAGAGCTGGACCGCCTGGGCAGCCACATCGTCGAAATCCGCCGGGTGTTCACCCAGCGCGAGCCGGTCGGCCGCCGCCTGGACTTCCTGCTGCAGGAGTTCAACCGCGAAGCCAACACGCTGGGCTCCAAGTCGGTGGACAGCCGCACCTCCAATGCCGCCGTCGAGCTGAAGGTGCTGATCGACCAGATCCGCGAACAGGTGCAGAACATCGAATGAGCAGCCAGCCCATGCCCGCCGGCGCGCCTGCGCGCGGCACCCTGTACATCGTGGCCGCGCCTTCCGGGGCCGGCAAGAGCAGCATCGTCAACGCCACGCTGGCACGCGACCCGCAGATCGCCCTGTCGATCTCGTTCACCTCGCGCGCCACGCGCCCGGGCGAGATCAACGGCGAGCACTATCATTTCGTCAGCGCCGAGGAATTCGAGCGGATGATCGCCGCCGGCGACTTCTTCGAACATGCCTGGGTGCATGGCGACTGGAAGGGCACCGCACGGCAGTCGGTGGAACCGCAGCTGGCTGCCGGCCAGGATGTCCTGCTCGAGATCGACTGGCAGGGCGCCCAGCAGGTCCGGCAGCTGGTGCCGGGCACGGTGACGGTGTTCATCCTGCCGCCGTCCAAACAGGCGCTGCAGGACCGCATGCGCAAGCGCGGCCAGGACAGCGAGGCGGTGATCGCCCAGCGCCTGTCCGCCGCGCGTGAAGAGATGCTGCACTTCAACGACTTCGACTACGTGATCGTCAACGAGGTGTTCGAGACCGCGGTGGACGAGCTGTGCGCCATCTTCACGGCCAGCCGGCTGCGCCGGGAGGCCCAGAAGGTCCGCCACGCGGGCCTGATCCAGGCGTTGCTAACCCAGGACGCGGCCCCAACTGACTGATTCCAAACGGGGTGCTAGCGGGTTGGCTTGATTTTGTCCAGCCCCCGCCGGTACAATCCGTCCCCTTTCCCTCATTCGATTGAGCAGCCCTCACCGGCTGCCGGGAGCCCGCATGGCCCGCATCACCGTAGAAGATTGTCTGGAAGTCGTGAACAACCGTTTCGAACTGGTCATGATGGCGTCCAAGCGCGCCCGTCAGTTGGCCAATGGCGTCCAGGCCACCCTGGACAACAGCGAAACCGAAGACAAGCCGACCGTGCTGGCGCTGCGCGAAATTGCCGCCCGCAAGATCGACAACGCCCTGATCGACGAAGTCGAGAAGGCCGAGCGCGAGCGTGCCGAGCGTGAAGCACTGGAATGGGCCGCTGCCGAAGTCGTCGCCGACGAAGACATGTCCAAGAACGACGACTGATCGCATCGCGCGAACCGGTTGTGGTTGCACGAACAGCCCGCCTTGGCGGGCTGTTCTGCGTCTGGGCCCCGGAAAACACCGGCACGCAACGACGCACGTTGATCGGTCCAACGCCGGTAGGCGACGACCGTGGGTCGTCGCGCCACCCTCCGGTCCCTGTTCAGATGTTTGCCGTTATCCCGCCGCTGGAATAGTCTTCCAGCATGAACCCAGGCCCCACTGCCAAGGTCGCCTCGCCCCCCGGCGCGGCCGTACCCGACTATGTCCTCCAGCTCGAACGCGCAGCGCATTACCTGCCGCCCGAGCAACTGCCGTTGCTGCGCCGTGCCTGGGAAGTGGGTGCCTCCGCGCATGCCGGGCAGACCCGCAAGTCCGGTGAGCCCTACATCACCCATCCGGTGGCCGTGGCCCAGGTGCTGGCCGAACTCGGCCTGGACGTGGAAGCGCTGATCGCCGCGATCCTGCACGACACCATCGAAGACACCCCGCTCACGCGCGAGGAACTGGCCGCCGAGTTCGGCGAAGCCGTGGCCGAACTGGTCGACGGCGTGACCAAACTCGACAAGCTGAAATTCCGCGACCGCCAGGAAGCGGCCGCCGAAAGCTTCCGCAAGATGTTGCTGGCGATGTCGCGCGACCTGCGCGTGATCATGATCAAGCTGGCCGACCGCCTGCACAACATGCGCACGCTGGGCGCGCAGAGCCGCGAAGCGCGCGGCCGCATTGCCCGCGAAACGCTGGAGATCTACGCCCCCATCGCGCAGCGGCTGGGCATGAGCCTGGTCAAGAGCGAGCTGCAGAACCTGGGCTTCAAGGCGCTGTACCCGTGGCGCCACGCCATCCTGGAAAAGCACATCCGCAGCCAGCCGGTGGTCCGCCGCGAGGCGATGGCGCAGGTGGAAGTGCAGCTTTCCCAGCGCCTGGCCAAGGAAGGGCTGGAGCACCGGCTGGTCAGCCGCATCAAGACCCCGTGGAGCATCTACAACAAGATGCACGACGAGAACAAATCCTTCGACCAGGTGATGGACGTCTTCGGCTTCCGCCTGGTCGTGCGCAGCGTGCCCAATGCCTACCACGCGCTGGGCGCGGTGCATGCCACCTTCAAGCCGCTGGACGGGCGCTTCCGCGATTTCATCGCGATCCCCAAGGCCAACGGCTACCAGTCGCTGCACACGGTGCTGTTCGGGCCGTACGGCTCGCCGATCGAAGTGCAGATCCGCACCGAGGAAATGGACCTGATCGCCGAGCGCGGCGTGGCCGCGCACTGGACCTACAAGTTCGGCGGCGACTCGCCCAACAGCGCGCAGAGCCGCGCGCATGCCTGGATCGTGGAACTGATCGATTCCCAGCGCGCCGCCGGGTCGTCGCTGGAGTTCCTGGACAACGTCAAGGTCGACCTGTTCCCGGACGAGGTCTACCTGTTCACCCCGAAGGGCAAGATCCTGGCCCTGCCGCGCAATTCCACCGCGCTCGATTTCGCCTATGCGGTGCACACCGACGTGGGCAACATGGCCGTGGCCTCGCGCGTGGACAAGAAACTGGTGCCGCTGCGCACCAAGCTGGTCAGCGGGCAGACGGTGGAAGTGATCACCGCGCGCTCGGCCACGCCCAAGCCGCAGTGGCTGGAGTTCGTGGTCAGTTCCAAGGCGCGCACCGCGATCCGCCACCAGCTCAAACAGCTGGAGCACGAAGACGCGGTCCAGCTGGGCCACCGCATGCTCGACCGCGCGCTGGAGGCGATGGACAGCTCGCTTGAACGCCTGCCCAAGGGGCGCCTGGATGCGTTCCTGGCCGAGCACCGCTACCCGCGCCTGGAGGCCCTGCTGGCCGAAGTGGCGCTGGGCAACTGGATGCCCAACCAGGCCGCGCAGGCGCTGATGGCCTACGCCGAGCTGCGGGGCGGCGCGCATTCCAAGCATTCGCAGGAAAAGATCCTGATCAACGGCAGCGAGCGCGGCGTGGTCAGCTTCGCCAACTGCTGCCAGCCGATTCCGGGCGACGACATCATGGGCTACCACACTGCCGGCAAGGGCATCGTGGTGCACCGCATGGATTGCCCGAACCTGGCCGAACTGCGCAAGTCGCCCGAGCGCTGGGTACCCATTGGCTGGGACACCACCGTGTCCGGCGACTACGACACCTCGCTGGTGGTGGAAGTGGAGAACGGCACCGGCGTGCTGGCCCAGCTGGCCGCGGCGATCGCGCAGAGCCACTCCAACATCGAGCGCGTGGACTACCTCGACCGCGATTTCAACGCAGCGGTACTGGCCTTCAACATCCAGGTCCGCGACCGCAACCACCTGGCCGAGGTCATGCGCAGGCTGCGGCGGTTGTCGGTCGTGCAATCGGTTCGCAGGCAATAAACCGCGTTCCGTAGAGCCGACCGTCGGTCGGCTGCACGGACACCGCGCGGCAACGATCACCCCACCGAGGTAGAGCCGACCGTTGGTCGGCTGCACGCACACCATGCGGCGATGATCGACATGGTCGGCCAGCCGACCAATCGTCTTCGTCATTCTCCGGCCAGCCGACCAATCGTCTTCGTCATTCTCCGGCCAGCCGACCAACGGTCGGCTCTACCTGAGATTTCGGCGTCGATCGCGGCGTTGGATGCGTCTGCGGGGACGGCGGGTCCGGCGGTACAATGGTGGGCCCACTTTTGTTCCCTGGAGCTCCCATGTCCCGCCAGATCATCACCAGCGCCAACGCCCCGGCCGCGATCGGTCCGTATTCGCAGGCCGTGCGTGCCGGCAACACCGTGTATTTCTCCGGCCAGATCCCGCTTGACCCGGCCACCGGTGACATCGTCGGTGCCGGCGACATCGAAGCCCAGGCCCGTCGCGCCTTCGACAACCTCAAGGCCGTGGCCGAAGAAGCCGGCGGTTCGCTGGACCAGATCGTCCGCCTCGGTCTGTACCTCACCGACCTGGCCGAGTTCGCCAAGGTCAACGCGGTCATGCAGGATTACTTCAAGGCCCCGTTCCCGGCCCGTTCCACCATCGAAGTGTCCGGCCTGCCCAAGGGCGCCAACTTCGAGGTTGATGCGGTGATGGTGCTCGACCAGGCCTGACGTGGCACGGTCACGGGCTCCTGCACCGGCGCTGGCCGCGGCCGGGGAAGCATCGTTGTCGATGCTTCCCGGGATCGGCCCGGCGGTGGCCACCAAGCTGGAGGCCCGTGGCCTGTCCTCGCTGCAGGACCTGTGGCTGCACCTGCCCCTGCGGTATGAAGACCGTACCCGGCTGACCACCATCGCCCAACTGCAGCCCGGCGTGGCCGCGCAGGTGGAAGGGCGGGTCAGCGCGGTCGAACGCGGCTTCCGGGGCCGCCCGGTGCTCAAGGTCGCCATCGAGGACGACTCCTACGGCACCCTGGTGCTGCGCTTTTTCCATTTCCGCTCGCAGCAGGTGGCGCAGTTCGCCGTCGGCGCGCGCATCCGCTGCTATGGCACTGCCAAGCCTGGCCATACCGGGCTGGAGATCGTCCACCCCAGCTACCGGGTGATGGGCGTCAACGACGATGACGATCTCGGCGACAGCCTCGACCCCGTCTACCCGGCCATCGAAGGCGTCGGCCCGGCTACCCTGCGCAAATTCATCGGGCTGGCGCTGGACCGGTTGCCGGAAGAATCCACGCTGGAACTGGTGCCGCCGGGCTGGTTGGCGGGCATGGGCCTGCCGTCGCTGCGCAGCGCGCTGCTGACCGTGCACCGGCCGCCACCGAATGCCGACCTGGCCGCGCTGGCCGCCGGCCGCCACCCGGCACAACGACGCCTGGCCATCGAAGAGCTGCTGGCCCACCACCTCAGCCTGCGCCGCCAGCGCATGGCCCTGCAGGCGCACCACGCGCCGTCGCTGCGCGGGCCGGGCGTACTGGTCAGGCAGCTGCGCGACAGTCTGCCGTTCCAGCTCACCGGCGCGCAGCAGCGCGTGTTCGAACAGATCCGCAAGGACCTCATCAAGGCGCACCCGATGCTGCGCCTGGTGCAGGGGGACGTGGGGTCGGGCAAGACCGTGGTGGCCGCCCTGGCGGCGATGCTGGCGG
>NZ_QAIW01000458.1:10715-12630 GCF_003061285.1 Stenotrophomonas sp. HMWF003
TGGAGCGGGGCAAGCAGGTCGCGCTGGCCGCGCCCACCGAACTGCTGGCCGAGCAGCACCTCAACAACCTGCGCGCTTGGCTGGAACCGCTGGGCGTGCGCACCGCCTGGCTGGCCGGCAAGGTCACCGGCAAGGCGCGCACCAAAGTGCTGGCCGACGTGGCCTCCGGCGACGCGCAGGTGGTGGTCGGCACCCATGCCCTGATGCAGGACAGCGTGGTGTTCAAGGACCTGGCCCTGGCCATCGTCGACGAGCAGCACCGCTTCGGTGTGCACCAGCGCCTGGCCCTGCGCGACAAGGGCGCGGACGGGCGCAGCGTGCCCCACCAGCTGGTGATGACCGCCACCCCGATCCCGCGCACGCTGGCGATGTCCGAATACGCCGACCTGGATGTGTCGGCCATCGATGAACTGCCGCCGGGGCGTACCGCGGTGCAGACCGTGGCGTTCAACAACGACCGCCGCCCCGAGTTGATCCAGCGCATCGCCGTGGCCTGCGCCGAGGGGCAGCAGGTGTACTGGGTATGCACCCTGATCGAGGAAAGCGACGAACTCGATGCCACCCCGGCCCAGGCCACCTTCGAATCGCTGCAGGCGCTGTTGCCGGGCGTGCGCGTGGGCCTGGTGCACGGGCGGCTCAAGGCAAGCGAAAAACTGGCCACGATGCTGGCGTTCAAGGCCGGTCAGCTCGACCTGCTGGTGGCCACCACCGTGATCGAAGTGGGCGTGGACGTTCCCAATGCCTCGCTGATGATCATCGAAAACGCCGAGCGTCTTGGCCTTGCCCAGCTGCACCAGCTGCGCGGCCGGGTAGGGCGCGGCTCGGCCGTGTCGCGCTGTGTGCTGCTGTACCAGGCACCGTTGTCGGCCATGGCGCGCGAACGGCTGGAAACCATGCGCCAGACCAACGACGGTTTCCTGATCGCCGAAAAGGATCTGGAACTGCGCGGTCCCGGCGAACTGCTCGGCACCCGCCAGACCGGCCTGGCCGCGTTCCGCATGGCCGACCTGGCCCGCGACGCCGACCTGCTGCCAGGCGTGCACGACCTGGCCGAGCGCCTGCTCGCCGAAGCGCCGGACGTCGCCGACAAGGTCGTGCGCCGCTGGATCGGCACGGCCGTGCGCTACGCGGCGGCGTAGAACAGCCCCGAAGCGGCCGATCCGGTCGTGGGCGGACCGATCGACGCGGTGCCATTCAACCCTGTACCGACCAACGGTCGGTAGCACCCGCGCCCGAGCGCCCCCGCCTTGTATTTGTCATGACAGGGTGCGAAAGTCCCTTGCCGATTATCAAGACGGCAACGATGACCAAGAAGATTCCGCTGTTGATCGACACCGATCCGGGTGTCGATGACGCCCTGGCCCTGTTGATGGCCTTCGCCGATGAGCGCCACGATATCGTCGGCCTGACCATCGCCGCCGGCAATGTCGGCCTGGACCACACCGTGCGCAACGCGCTCAAGCTGTGTGAAGTGGCCGGCCGCGACGACGTGCCGGTGTATGCCGGTACCGCCGACCCGCTGCTGCATCCCTCCGTCGACGCAGCCCACGTGCATGGCGCCGACGGCTTTGGCGATGTGAACCTGCCGGCCGCCAAGCGCCAGGCCGAAGCCGAGCACGCCGCGCTGGCCATCCTGCGCCTGTCGCACCAGTACGCCGGCGAGCTGTTCCTGGTCGCCCTGGGTCCGCTGACCAACCTGGCCCTGGCGCTCAAACTCGACCCGACCCTGCCGCAGCGCGTGAAGCGCTTCCTGGTGATGGGTGGGGCAGTCACCTGCCACGGCAACATCACCCCGGCGGCCGAGTTCAACATTGCCTTCGACCCCGAAGCGGCGCACGTGGTGTTCACCGGCTTCCCGCACATCGAAGTGGCCGACTGGGAAGCCACCGTCGCCCACGGCCTGCTGCACGCCGAT
>NZ_QAIW01000459.1:0-1887 GCF_003061285.1 Stenotrophomonas sp. HMWF003
GTGCCCGCCGGCGCGGGCGACCGAACTTATTCGAGGTGTATCGATGGAATTCAAGGATTACTACGCCACGCTCGGGGTGGAACCGACCGCGGGCGATGCCGAGATCAAGACGGCCTACCGCCGGTTGGCACGCAAGTACCACCCCGACGTGAGCAAAGAGGCCGGGGCCGAAGACAAGTTCAAGGCCGTGAACGAGGCCTACGAGGCCCTGCGCGACCCGCAGAAGCGCGCCGCGTACGACCAGCTCAAGGCCCAGGGCTACCGGCCGGGCGAGGAGTTCCATGCACCGCCGAACTACGGCGGCGGGCAGGGCTTCGATTACGAGGAAGTGTTTGGCGGCGGCGCCGGCGGTGGTGGCTTCAGCGACTTCTTCGAAAGCCTGTTCGCGCGCCAGCGCGGCGGTGGCGGTGGCCGCGCCAGTGGCTTCGGTGGCGCCAGCCAGGGCCCGCAGCCCACCCGCGACACCCGCGCCAAGCTGTCGGTGCCGCTGGAAGCAGCCCACACCGGCGACAGCCTGCGCATCAACGTCAACGGCAAGCAGCTGGACGTGCGCGTGCCCAAGGGCATCCGCCCGGGCCAGGTGATCCGGCTGACCGGGCAGGGCACCGGCGGCGGCAACCTGCTGCTGGAAGTGGAATATGCC
The DNA here is from genome assembly GCF_003061285.1 of Stenotrophomonas sp. HMWF003. Lineage (NCBI taxonomy): Bacteria > Pseudomonadati > Pseudomonadota > Gammaproteobacteria > Lysobacterales > Lysobacteraceae > Stenotrophomonas > Stenotrophomonas sp. HMWF003. The sequence goes on from NZ_QAIW01000459.1 coordinate 644, forward strand.
GAGCACCCGCAGTTCGAGGTCGACGGCCGCAACATCCTGTACACCCTGCAGGTGACGCCGTGGCAGGCCGCGCTGGGCACCAGCATCAGCGTGCCCACGCTGGGCGGGTCGGTGGAACTGAAGGTGCCGGCCGAATCCGATGCCGGGCGCAAGCTGCGCCTGCGCGGTCGCGGCCTGCCGGGCAACCCGGACGGCGACCAGATCGTGGAGCTGGAGATCGTGGCGCCGGCCCCGACCGAAGAGGCGCAGAAGAAGGCCTACAAGGCGCTGGCGAAGGCGTTCGGCGAGAAGGTATAAGGCCTGGGGTGCGCCGGTGCATCGGCGTACCGGCCGGTGTTGCGTACCGACCCACGGTCGGTACCTGCACGGCAGGCGCCGACCATTGGTCGGCTCACCCCACCGCCGGGCTCACGCCGTCGGCGGTTCCTGGTTGCTGAAAACCCGCTCCAGCACTTCGGACAGCTCGTCCTCGGAGAACGGCTTGGTGATGTAGGCCTTGGCGCCCTGGCGCATGCCCCACATGCGGTCGGTGTCCTGGTCCTTGGTGGTCACCAGGATCACCGGAATATGCTTGGTAGTCGCATCGCGGGCCAGCGTGCGGGTGGCCTGGAAACCGTTGAGGTTGGGCATCACCACGTCCATCAGCACCAGATCGGGCAGCTGCGCGCGGGCGGCTTCCACCCCGGCGGCGCCATCGGTGGCGGTCAGGATCTCGTGCCCGAGCTTTTCGACGATGCGCTGTATCCCCAGCAGCTGCGACGGTGAATCGTCGACGATCAGAATGCGTGCCATGTTGTTCCCCAGGTTATGCCCGCAGTGTAGTGCGGCGCGCGCATGGCCGGGAAGCGTCCGGCATGCCGTCCGTCGCCCCCCTGCAACGCTCAGTCGATCCGCACCACCGTGCGGCCTACTGCGCCGCCTGCAAGCATCGCCTCGAACACGTCGGCCAATCCATCCAGGCCCACTTCGCGCGTGCAGATGGTCGCCAGGTGACGCGGCTTCCAGTCGCCGGCGAGCTTTTCCCAGACCTGCTCGCGCAGTGCGCGTGGCGCAGCCGCCGACGACACCCCCAGTAGTGACACACCGCGGATGATGAAGGGCATCACCGTCATGTCCAGCGCCGGGCTGGCCGCCAGGCCCGCGCTGACCACGCTGCCGTAAGGCACCGTCTGCGCCAGCAGGCTGGCCAGCATGGGGCCACCGGCATTGTCCAGGCCGCCGCCGAAGCGCGCCGATTCCATCGG
>NZ_QAIW01000459.1:1899-8015 GCF_003061285.1 Stenotrophomonas sp. HMWF003
TAGTCGGCCTGGTCGGCCTTGCCGCTGACGGCATGGACCTCGAAGCCGGCGCGGCTGAAGATGTCCACCGCCAGCGAGCCGACCCCGCCGGTGGCCCCGGTGACCGCCAGCGGGCCATGCGCGGGGGTCAGCCGGTTGTCGGTCATGCGCAGCAGCGCCAGCGCGGCGGTAAAGCCGGCGGTGCCCAGCACCATCGCCTCGCGCGGGCTCAGCCCGGCCGGCTGGGCGATCACCGCGCTCGCTGCCAGGCGCACGTACTGGCTGTAGCCGCCGTCACGGGTCTCGCTCAGCCCGCAGCCGGTGGCCAGCACCGCATCGCCCTCGCGGTAGGCCGGGTCGGTGGAGGCCACCACCGTGCCGGCCACGTCGATGCCCCCCACCAGCGGGAAGTGGCGCAGAATGCGGCCCTTGCCGGTGCCGGCCAGGGCATCCTTGTAGTTCACCGACGACCACTGCGCGCGGATGACCACCTCGCCCGGGTTGAGCTGGTCCAGGCCGATCGCCTCGATGCCGCTGCGGTGGCCGTGCTCGTCCTGGTGGATGCGGAAAGCGTTGAAGCGGTCGGGGAGGGGCATGGGGTGGCCTGATGGGGTGTGGAACGACACCTTACCCGGTGCCCGCGTGGGCCGGGACCCCCGTGGCGGTGGCGCATGAATCGCTCCCTTCGGCACGTTGCCCCTTCCAATCCTGCCAATCCGCCCCATCTAGTAGAATCGAACCGGATTCATGGTTGACGGTGCGGAATGGCCCGCAGGCAACCTTTCACTGATGGAGCGTGCATGGCCTGGAATACACCCGGCGGCAACAAGGGCGGACAAGGTCCCGACGAGAACCGACGAGGGCCGTTTGGACCCCGCGGTGGCGGCAATGGCAGCGGTTGGGGCGGGTTTCCCGGCCCGCTCAAGGATCTCTTCGACGGCAACATCCTGCGTTGGGTGGCGGTCGCGGTGGTTCTGCTGCTGCTGTTTTCCAGCTTCCAGCTGATCGGCGAACAGCAGCGCGGCGTGGTGCTGCGCTTCGGCCAGTTCTCGCGGATCCTGCAGCCCGGCCCCAACTTCAAGCTGCCCTGGCCGATCGAATCGGTGACCAAGGTCAATGCCACCCAGATCAAGACGTTCAGCAGCCAGGTACCGGTGCTGACCCGTGACGAGAACATCGTCAACGTCTCGGTCAACGTGCAGTACCGCATCGACGACCCGCGCCTGTATCTGTTCGGCACGGTCGCGGCCGACCAGGTGCTGGAGCAGTCCGCGCAGAGCGCGGTCCGCGAGCAGGTGGGCCGTGCCGACCTCAACGCGGTCCTCAACAACCGCGGCCCGCTGGCACTGGTGGCCCAGGAACGCCTGCAGGCCGCACTGAAGGCCTACCGCACCGGCCTGGCCGTGACCGGCCTGACCCTGCCCGACGCGCGCCCGCCCGAGGAGGTCAAGCCGGCCTTCGACGAGGTCAACGGCGCCCAGCAGGTCAAGGAACGCCTGATCAACGAAGCCCAGGCCTACGCGGCCAAGGTCGTGCCGGAAGCGCGCGGCCAGGCCTCGCGTGCACGTACTACCGCCGAAGGTTACAAGCAGGCGGCCGTGGCCAAGGCCGAGGGTGACGCCGAACGCTTCACCCTGCTGCAGGCCCAGTACAAGGACGCCCCGGAAGTCACCCGCAAGCGCCTGTGGTTGGAAACCGTGCAGCAGGTGCTCGGCCAGAACCGCAAGATCATCGGTGGCGACGGCCGCCAGCTGATCTACGTGCCGATGCCCGGCGACAACCGCGGCGCTGCCGCACCGGCCGCACCGGCCGTGACCCCGGAAGTGATGCTGCCGTCGCTGCCGGCCAGCACGCCGGTGGATGGCGTGCGCAACACCGAACGCCCGACCACCCGCCCGACCGGTCGTGAAGGAGTCAGCCGATGAAGAGTTCCCTTTGGATCGGGCTGGCCGTGGCCGCCCTGCTGGGCCTGCTGGGCTCGGTGTACGTGGTCCGTGAGGACCAGACCGCGATGGTGTTGAACCTGGGCAAGGTGGTCCGTGCGGACATCAAGCCGGGCCTGCACTTCAAGGTGCCGCTGGTGGAAACGGTGCGGGTGTTCGACCGCCGCTTCCAGGTGCTCGCCACTGCCCCGGCGCGTTACTTCACCGCCGAGCAGAAGGACGTCAGCGTCGACTTCTTCGCCATCGGGTACATCTCCAACGTGCGCGACTACTACCGTGCCACCGGTGGCGATGCCAGCGTGGCCGATGCGCGCCTGGCCCCGATCATCACCGACTCGCTGCGCAACCAGATCAACTCGCGCTCGCTGCAGCAGCTGGTGTCCGGTGACCGCAGCGAGCTGATTGCCGGGCAGTTGACCGGCATCAATGAAGCGGTGAAGGGCCTCGGCATGCAGATCATCGACCTGCGCATCAAGCAGATCGACCTGCCTACCGACAGCCAGGTGATCAACGATGTGTACGAGCGCATGCGCGCCCAGCGCAAGCAGGAAGCGGCCAAGCTGCGTGCAGAGGGTGAGGAGCAGTCGCTGACCATCCGTGCCCAGGCCGACCGCGACAGCACGGTGATCGTGGCCGAAGCCGAGCGCGATGCGCAGCAGCTGCGTGGTGCCGGCGACGCCGAAGCCGCGCGCATCTACGGCAAGGCCGGCTCGGCCGACCCGTCGTTCTACGCCTTCTACCGCAGCCTGGAGGCCTATCGTGGGTCGATGGCCGACGGTAACGGCGTGATCGTGCTCGACAAGAACGACCCGTTCCTGCAGTACCTCAAGAGCGATCGCTGAGGCCGCAGGCGGCAGGTAACCCACGGGGACCCGGTGCAGACCGGGTCCCCGTTTTGTTGGTGGAGATGTCATGAAAGAGTTGTTCTCGGCCCTGTGCCTGGTGGCCGTGCTCGAAGGCCTGTTCCTGTTCGCCGCCCCGCTGGCCTGGAAGCGCATGGCCGAACAGCTGCTGATGCTGCGCAGCGCCACGCTGCGCACCTGGGGCGGGGTGATCCTGCTCGCCGGGCTGACCACCCTGTGGTGGATCCGCCACGCGTAGCGCCGGGCTCTCCCGGCCCCCGACCCGGTAGTGCCGGCCGCTGGCCGGCTCCCCAGCCATGGTCGGGAGCCGGCCAGCGGCCGGCACTACCGTTCACGTCCAGGCAGCCGGCCAGCGGCCGGCACTACCGGCCACGCCCCGTGCTGACCGGTTGCCAACGCCGCCCTCCAGCGGGGTGGCACCTGCCCGGGGAAACCCGGATAATGCAAAAAAGCCGGACGGGCCTCCCCGTTCGGCTTTTTCCGTGTCTGGGCCTTCCATCGCCGGCCGCTCCCCGTTTGGAGCCGCCATCACCGCGCTGGCCAGCCCTGCCACGGTTTACCCGTCCGCGGCCCCGATGGCCGCAACATATGAGGAGCCCGTCATGGGTCAGTCTGTCGTAGTGCTTGGTGCCCAGTGGGGCGATGAAGGCAAGGGCAAGATCGTCGATCTGCTCACCGAGGAAATCGGTGCCGTTGTACGTTTCCAGGGCGGCCACAATGCCGGCCACACGCTTGTCATCAACGGCAAGAAGACCGTGCTGCACCTGATCCCGTCGGGCATCCTGCGTGCCGACGCGCTGTGCCTGATCGGCAACGGCGTGGTGATCTCCCCGGCTGCGCTGCAGAAGGAAATCGCCGAGCTGGAAACTTCCGGCGTGGAAGTGCGTTCGCGCCTGAAGATCTCCCCGGCCGCACCGCTGATCATGCCGTACCACATCGCCCTGGACCAGGCGCGCGAGCGCGCTGCCGGCGGCAAGGCGATCGGCACCACCGGCCGTGGCATCGGCCCGGCGTACGAAGACAAGGTGGCGCGTCGCGGCATCCGCATCGCCGACCTGCACTACCCGTCGCAGCTGGAAGAACTCCTGCGCACCGCGCTGGACTACCACAACTTCGTGCTGACCAACTACCTGAAGACCGACGCGGTCGACTTCCAGAAGACCTACGACGAAGCCCTGGCCTTCGGCGAGTACGTGGAGCCGATGAAGTCCGACGTCGCCGGCATCCTGCACGACCTGCGCAAGCAGGGTAAGCGCGTGCTGTTCGAAGGCGCCCAGGGCGCGCTGCTGGACATCGACCACGGTACCTACCCGTACGTCACCAGCTCCAACACCACCGTGGGCGGCGCACTGGCCGGTGCCGGCGTGGGCGCGGACGCGATCGACTACGTGCTGGGCATCGCCAAGGCCTACGCGACCCGCGTCGGCGGTGGCCCGTTCCCGACCGAGCTGGACGATGAAGTCGGCCAGGGCATCCGCGACCGCGGTGCCGAGTACGGCGCCTCGACCGGCCGCCCGCGTCGCTGCGGCTGGATGGACATCGTCGCGCTCAAGCGCGCCGTGGCCATCAACGGCATCAGCGGCCTGTGCATCACCAAGCTGGACGTGCTGGACGGCATGGAAAAGCTGAAGGTCTGCATCGCCTACGAATACCGCGGCAAGCGTACCGAATACGCCCCGCTGGACGCGCAGGGCTGGGAAGAGTGCACCCCGGTGTACCTGGAGTTCCCGGGCTGGACCGAGAACACCCACGGCATCACCAACTGGGACGACCTGCCGCCCGCCGCCCGCGCCTACCTGCGCGCGCTGGAAGAGCTGGCCGGCTGCCCGGTGAGCATCGTGTCGACCGGCCCGGACCGCGACCACACCATGGTGCTGCAGGACCCGTTCGCCTGAGCACCCCGGTAGTGCCGAGCCCGGCTCGGCACCGCCCCAGTCCAGGCAAATGTACGAAGGAGCCCCGCGAAAGCGGGGCTTTTTCGTGTCCTGCCCTCACGCAGCCGTTGTGTCGCTTGCATATACCCAATATGGGTACTAACGTACCCAATATGGGTACGAAGACCAATCCAACGCTCCGCGGAGCCGATCGCCCGACGGGTTTGGCCGATGCACTGTTTACGCAGACGCAGCAGCGCGTACTCGGCCTGATCTTCGGCCAACCGCGGCGCGAGTTCGGTGTTGCCGAATTGATTTCAGCGATCGGTGCCGGGTCCGGCGCGGTGCAGCGCGAACTCGCCAAGTTGGCCGCCGCAGGGCTGGTCACGCTGAGGCGCTCGGGCAACCAGAAGCGTTATCAGGCCAATGCGGATTCCCCGCTCCATGACGAGCTGGTGGCGATCGTGCAGAAGACGGTCGGCCTGGCCGGCCCGCTTCAGGAGGCGCTTGCCCCCGTTCGTGCGCAGGTCAGGGCAGCCTTCGTTTACGGCTCCGTCGCCAAGCGCAGCGACACGGCACGCAGCGACATCGATCTGCTTATCGTGTCGGACACCTTGGGCTATGCCGATGTCATGCAGGCACTGGATGGCGTTGACGCGTACCTTGGCCGTCCCGTGAATCCAACGCTCTATTCAACTGATGAATTATCCAAGCGCATTCACGATGAAAATTCCTTCTTGATGCGGGTCTTGGCACAGCCCAAGATCTGGATCATCGGAGGAGACGATGAACTCAGCGCTGCAGAATCTGGCCGGACCGGGTAAACCGCTGAGCGTCGAGCTCCCGGATACACGTGAAATCGAGGGGTTGCGACGCTCAGGCCTGGCCCGGTTGCAGGATGCACGCAACACAACGCTATCCCTGGAAGGTCGCTTCGACCTGGACTACAACGCCGCTCACGCGCTCTGCCTGGCCGCGCTGCGGCGGCAGGGGTTTCGTCCGTCGCACCGCTATATCGTTTTCCAGACACTGCCCCATACCCTGGGTGCAGGGCCCGAGGTGTGGCGTGTGCTGGACAAGTGCCACCAGCAGCGCAACATCGCCGAGTACGAAGGCGAACTGGATGTAAGCGAACGGTTGGTGGTGGACCTGATCCAGGCGTGCGACGCCGTGCGTATCGCGTGGCAGCAACTGGATGACCCCAGCCCGTCCACTCCAAGGTGAATGGGAGCCATTCCGTTAAGAAAGCGTGATCAAGAACGTCCGGGCGTGGGCCGATACCCCCTCACCCCCCCACGTTCTTGGATGTCCCCATGGATTTTTTGCGTAACGTCAGAGTGGTCTGGCGTCTTGGTATGGGCTTTGGCCTGTTGTTGTTGCTGGTGGCTGCCGTGGTGGCCACCGGTGCCACCGGCAGCGCGGTGCAGAAGCACGCGATGCAGCAGGTGGTCGAGGTT
>NZ_QAIW01000459.1:8025-11073 GCF_003061285.1 Stenotrophomonas sp. HMWF003
GCCAAGGTGCGGCTGCTGTCGGAGATGCTCGATGCGAACAACCAGATGATGGTCGTGCGTCGTGAAATGCTGATCCGCCAGGGTCAGGAGCGCGAGGCCGACGAGGCGCGCATTGCCGCGCTGGTCAAGCGTTACGAGGCCAGCTGGACCGCCTACCAGGCGCTGCCCACCGATGCCGAAGGCAAGGCGATCGGCGAGCAGATCGCGGCCAGGCGCGCCACCGCACGCCCGCTCAACAAGCAGACCAGCGAGCTGATGGAGCAGGGCGATTTTCCCGGCGCCGTCGCCCTGACCCTGGGCCCGGTGCAGGAAGCGGCCAACGGCTGGAACAAGGCGCTCGCCGATGGCGTGGCCTATGAAGAGAAGGAAAGCCGCGAGGCCGCTGCCGAGGCGATCCGCCTGGGCGAGCGCACCCTGCTGCAGCTGCTGGTGCTCGGTGGCATCGCGCTGCTGGTCGGCATTGCCGCCTCGATCCTGATCGGGCGCAGCCTGACCGGCCCGCTGGCCCGCGCGGTGGGCCTGGCCGACCGCATGGCCCGTGGCGAGCTGGACCAGGACTTCCGCCTGGGGGGCCGCGACGAACTCACCCTGCTGGGCAACGCCATGGGCAGCGTGCGCCAGAACGTGCAGGCCGCGATCACCGCGCAGCTGCAGATGGCGCAGCAGCACGAAGCCGGCGCGATCAGCTACCGGATGGACGCGGCCGCGTTGCCGGGCGATTACGGCCGCATGCTGCGTGCCACCAACGAACTGGTCGGCTCGCACGTGGCCGTGCAGTCGCACATGGTCGATGTGATGGCCGACTACGCCATCGGCGACCTCAGCCGCGACCTGGACAGCTACCCGGGCGAGAAGGCGCTGCTGACCCGCACCATGGCCACGGTCAAGACCAGCCTGATGGCGATCAACCAGCAGATCGATACGCTGGCCAGCGCCGCGCGCGCCGGTGACTTCTCGGTGCGTGGCGACGAGGCCGCGTTCCAGTTCCAGTTCCGCGCCATGGTGGCCAACCTCAACGGCATGATGGCCAGCTCGCAGTCGAGCATTGCCGACCTGTCGCAGGTGCTGCGTGCCATCTCCACCGGTGACCTCACCTCGCGCATGGAAGGCCACTACCAAGGTGTGTTCGCGCAGATGCGTGACGATGCCAACGTCACCGCGGCGCAGCTGACCGCTATCGTGCAGCAGATCCAGGGCGCCGCCGGCAGCATCAACGACGCCGCGCAGGAGCTGGCCGCCGGCCACAACGACCTGTCGCGCCGCACCGAGCAGCAGGCCGCCAACCTGGAAGAGGCCGCCGCCTCGATGGAAGAGCTGACCTCCACCGTGCGCCAGAACGCCGAGCTGGCCAGCCAGGCCGACCAGGAAGCGCATGCGTCCGGCGTTGCCGTGCGCGCTACCGAACAGGCGATCGCGCAGATGGCCACGGTGATGAGCGAGATCGACAAATCCTCCGCGCGCATCTCCGAGATCTCTTCGGTGATCGACGGCATCGCGTTCCAGACCAACATCCTGGCGCTGAACGCCGCCGTGGAAGCGGCGCGTGCCGGCGAGAACGGGCGCGGGTTTGCCGTGGTCGCCAGCGAAGTGCGCACGCTCGCACAGCGTGCGGGTACGGCGGCCAAGGAGATCAAGGACCTGATCGGCGAGGCCAGCGACAAGGTCAAGACCGGGCTGAGCGTGACCGTGGAATCCGAAGCGGCCATTGCCCGGCTCACCCAGGCCAGCTCGCGTACCAACCAGCTGATGAGCGACATCGCCGCGGCCACCAAGGAACAGGCCGCCGGCATCGAGCAGGTGAACCAGGTAGTGGTGCAGATGGACCAGGTGACCCAGCAGAACGCGGCGCTGGTGGAAGAAGCCACCGCGGCCAGCCGCGCGCTGGAAGAACAGGCACACGCACTGAGTGAATCGGTGGCGGTGTTCAAGCTGGAGCAGGGCACTCGGGCTGTGGCTGCCCGCCGCGCGGCGTAGTCTTCCGCGCCGTGTGCGCCTGTCTGCCCCGGCCGCGGTCGCGCCGGGGCGACCATGACGAGGCCCTGCGTGTGCAGGGCCTCGTTGCTGGACGTGCGACTACTGTCCTTGAATCGGGCGCATGTCGATCTCTGCGTCCACGCCATGCCTGTCGCGGTAGAACGCGCTCATCGCAGTGTTGAGGCGTAATGCCTCTGCTTCGGCGCGCATGCGCTGGGCGACATCCAGCGGCTGACGGAACATCACCTCGCGGGTGAGCCCCAACGTGCTGTCGCCGCGCATTTCCGCGACACGGGAAATGGCATAGCCGAGCACCGGATCGCCCTTGCTGCTGCCGGCCTGATAGGACGCGACCAGCTGCAACGCATACAGATCACCCTCTGCGCCGGCGTCCAGCAGGCGCTGCTGCGCCTGCGGGTCAGTGCCGATCAGGCGACCGTCCAGCATCGAACGCGCGACGGTGTCACCCGACGCGGCGGCCTGCTCCAGCATGGCAGTGGAGGCAGCGCTGTAGGTCTCCCACTGACGCGCGTTGGGGAAGCCATGGCGGTCCAGCCACTGCTGTTCGGCTCTGCTGTGTGGCGCGAACGGGTCGTCTTCCAGCCCCAGCGTCGAACGATCACGCGGAATGTCGGCGAACGGTGTCGGTGCCGCGGCCTTCGGTGCGGTCAGGGCGATGTCGCGGGGTACGGGGTCGGACGCTGCGGCATGGGCGGCAACCGGGAGAGGCGCAGATCCCGGTACAGGATCCGGTGAGGTATCGGACGGCGTGCCCGAACATGCCGCCATCGACAGGATGATGGCGATGCTGATGCCTGAATGACGATATTTCATGCTTTCCCTGCATACAACCAGAACAGACCCCACCACGAAGGTGGGGCGGCATGGTTGTGCATGGGTCAAACATTGTCAATGACGCACAGCCGCCGGTGACGACAGAAAATCCAGCTGTTTTCGTGCGGATTTCTTCGCGGGTGTCCTTGCGGCTGATTTCCTGGTGGCCGACAGGCCGATCCCCTGCAGGATCGGCCGGTCTGTAATCACCGGGTGTTACTTCGCGGCAGCGTTACCGCC
>NZ_QAIW01000459.1:11083-12528 GCF_003061285.1 Stenotrophomonas sp. HMWF003
CGCGTCGGCCGCAGGGCCCGCACCGGCTCCTGCACCGCCATAGCTCACCCGCAGTCCCACGCTGCTGGCACGGCTGGAGCCGCGGGTCTGCTCATGGCCCAGCAGCAGCGACAGCAACCAGCCACGCTGCAGGCGCACGTCCATGCCGGCGGCCATCGACAGGGCATTGTCGTTGTAGCTGTGCATGTCCAGGCGATAGTCCTGCGCGCGTGGGCCCACCACGTAGTTGAGGTAGGCCGCGCCCTTGTCGTCGATGGCCTGGCGGTATTCGATGTTCCAGAACGGACGCACGCGTCCTTCGCCATCGCCCGCCAGGTAGGCCCCTTCCAGGCCTAGCGCGACCGCGCTGTTGCGCACCACCTGGCGGCGGTAGTCGAGGTCGTACAGATCCAGCCCGGTCTCACGGTACGCATCGAGCGTGGTGCGACTGGCTTCCACGCGACCGTAGCCGGTGAGGGTCATGCCGGCGTTGCGGTGTTCGTAGCCGAAGGCCAGCGAACCGAACCACTGGTCACCGTCGCGGCTGCCGCGCGCGAAGGCGTCCGCGTCCGTGCTCCAGCGGCGGGTAGCGAAGTCCAGCGCACCGCCGGCGATGACGCCGTCGACGAACAGGTGCTCGCCGCTGCGCCACAGGCCGTAGGCGGCCAGCGAATGCTGCCTGCCTTCCACGCGCGACTCGCTGCCGTCCCTTTCGCTGTCGTTGCGCGCCAGGCTGGCCGCCACGCCCAGCAGCAGGCGCTCGCCGACAGCGCGGTCCAGGCCGACGGTAAGGCCGTCGGTGTGGAAGGCGTAACTACTGCTGCGGTTACCATCGCCGAAGGTGGCGCTGCCCGAGGCCCACAGGCCCCAGCCGGTGGGCAGGGACGGCCACGGCGCGGCCTGCATCGGCGCCAGCGGCAAGGCCAGGCCGGGGCGGTCGCGGCCGCCGGCATGGGCGAGCGACAGCTGGTTGCTGGAGCCGTTGTCGCCACTGCGCACCTGGCGCAGGCGATCACGGATGTTGGATTGCTGCGCACTCGCAAATCGCACGCTCGCGTCCACCTGCGCCTGCACGCCGGCGACCACGCCCGGGTCGCGGGTCGGGTCGGGCCGCTGGGCGACGGTCAGGCGCAGCTGCGCGGTGCCGATGCCGAAGCCACCGGCGGCGGCCTGGGTAACGGTGATGATCGCCACGCCTTCACCGTGCAGGGTGACGGTGCGCCCCTGCACGCTGGCCACGGTCGGTGCACTGCTGCTGTAGCTGAAGGTGCCGCGGCTGGGGCTGGCCGGATCGACCAGGTCGAACGCGGCCTGCCCGTACAGCTTCTGCAGCTCCTGCGGCCACTGCAGCACCGGCACGGCGGCGGTGATGTCCACTTCAAGCACGGCTTGGGTGGCGGCCTGGTACTGCGCGTTGCCGGCCTGGTTGGCGGTCAGGCTGCAGCGCCCGGCGGCCAGCATCAGCA
>NZ_QAIW01000459.1:12560-12798 GCF_003061285.1 Stenotrophomonas sp. HMWF003
CACGCGGCACACCGCCGGCGTGGTGGTGGCGAACACGACCGGATTGCCGGACGCACCCCCGTTGGCCGAGACCGAGAAGCGGCCGTCCACGCTGTACGTCGGCGCGCTCGGATTGGCCACGAACGTGTCGATCTGCTGCAGCGCTTCGATCACCACCAGCGTGTAGGACTGGCGGGCGGTGAAGCCATTGGCGTCGGTCACGGTGACGTCGAAGGCATGGCTGCCGGCGGCCGTCGCC
>NZ_QAIW01000459.1:12808-18574 GCF_003061285.1 Stenotrophomonas sp. HMWF003
AGGACGCGGCGGTGAACGGTTGCGGCAGGCTGGGCAGGGTGAAGGCGATCTGCGGGGCGGCGATCACCAGCGTGTAGCTGCGGGTGCTGGTGAACGGGCCGGTACCGGTGCTGCTGTCGGTCACCTGCACAAGGATGCTGTAGCTGCCGGCGTTGGTCGGCGTGCCGCTGAACTCACCGGTGGCCGACAGGGTGATGCCGGCGGGCAGGCCGCCAAGCGCCTGATAGCGATAAGGCGCTGCGCCACCGGTGGTGCTCAGCGTTTGCTGGTAGCTGCTGCCAGCGGTGCCGGCGGCCAGCGGGGTCGCGGCCAGGCTGAGCGTAGGCGGCGACACCGTAATGCTCACCACGGTTGCGGCGGACGTGGTGTTGCCGTCGGTCGCGCGGTAGGTGAAGGCATCCGGGCCGGCATAGCCGGCGTTGGGCGTGTAGGTCACCTGGGTGCCATTGATGGCCGCGACGCCGTGGGCGGCGGCCGTGGTTACGCTCACGCTGTTGGCGATGCCGCCGATGTCCAACGGGATCGGCGTGGCCGTGCCGTATGCCACAACCGCATTGGACGGGTGGGCCACGATCGCTTCGGCGGCCGCCGCGGCATTGGACGCCGCCGACGCGCTGCCGGTGCCGGCGCCGTTGGTGGCGGTGACGGTGAAGGTGTAGGACAGGCCGACGGTCAGGCCGGTCACCTTGATGGGGCTGCCCGCGCCGGTGGCGGTGATGCCCCCGGGAGCGGCGGTCACCGTGTAGCCGGTAATCGCGCTGCCGCCGGTGAAGGCCGGCGCGGTGAAGCTCACCTCGATCTCGCCGGTGCCCGAGGGCGTGGCGGTGCCGATCAGCGGTGCACCGGGCGCGACCGCATTCACCTGGAACGTCTGCGACACGGTCGGGGCCGGCAGGAAGCTGCTGTTGCCGGGCTGGTTGGCCGCGATGCTGCAGGTGCCGGCAGTGAGGAAGGTCAGCGCACCTCCGCTGGTGATCGTGCAGACCCCGGTGGTGGTGGAGGTGAACGTCGGGGTCAGCCCGGAATCGGACGACGCCGTCAGCGTCGGCGTGGTGCCGACATTCTGCGCGCCCGGGTTGCTGAAGGAGATGACCTGGGCGGCGGCCGGGGTGATCGCGTTGGAGGCGGCCGAGGCCCCGCCGGTCCCGGCACTGTTGGTCGCCGTCACGGTGAAGGTGTAGGCGATGCCGTTGGTCAGGCCGGTCAGCGTGATCGGCGAGCCCGCGCCGGTAGCGGTGATGCCGCCCGGCTGGGCGGTCACGGTGTAGTCGCTGATCGCGGCACCGCCGGTGCTGGCCGGTGCGGTGAAGCTCACCGTGGCCTGGGTATCGCCCGCGGTGGCGGTACCGACGCTGGGCGCACCCGGTACCACGGCCGCCACGGTGAACGTCTGGGTGACCTGCGACGCTGCCTGGAAGGTGCCATCGCCGCTCTGGTCGGCGTGGATGCTGCAGGCGCCGCTGCTACCGAAGGTCAAGGTGCCGCCGCTGGTGATGGTGCACACGCCGGTGGTGGCGGAGGTAAAGCTGACCGGCAGACCGGCGCTGCTGATCGCGGCCAGGGTGGGCGCACTGCCGAAGGTCTGCGGGCCGGGATTGCCAAAGACAATGGTCTGCGCGCCTTTCGGCGTTACCGCCGACGAGGCGGTCGAAGCGACGCTGGTGCTGGTGGCATTGGTCGCGGTGACGGTGAAGGTGTAGGCGGTGCCGTTGGCCAGCCCGGTGACGACCAGCGGCGAGGCCGCGCCGCTGGCGGTAAAGCCGCCCGGGGAAGAGGTCACGGTGTAACCGGTGATCGCCGAACCGCCGTCGCTGGCCGGTGCGGTGAAGGCCACCGAAACCTGGCCGTTGCCTGGGGTGGCCACGCCCACGGTGGGCGCGCCGGGTGCGGTGGGAATGGCCACGGCGTGCGACGCGCCCGCGTTGTAGCCGGCAACGCCGGTGTTGCCCGCGCCGTCGCGGATGCCCGAAGCCGCGCTCAGGTCCAGGCGCAGCGTGCCATTGCCGTTGATGCTGTCAACCACCACGTTGAGGGTGTCGCTGCCCGCGCCGCTGACCGAACGGACGACCGCGGCGGCCGAACCGGCAGCGGTCAGGCTGAAATCACTGACCGCCACGTTGAACACCGGCTCGCTGAAGTTCACCTGCCAGGTCACGCTGGGGGCGGTGGCCGCAGGCGTGCCCAGCACGGCCATGCTGCTCACGCTCGGTGCCAGGTCATCGACCACGGTGATGGAGAAGGCCTTCTCGGTGCTGGCGCCGCCGCTGTCGGTGCTGCGCACGCGCACGCTGTAGGTACCGGCGGCAAGGCTGGCCGCGTTGGTGGCGCGCAGCGCGTCGCCGACGATGGTGAACTGTGCGTTGGCGGTGTCGCCGGCGCCGCTGACCAGGCTGTAGGTGAATGCATCGCCCACATCGGCATCGGTCGTGCTCAGCGTGCCCACCACGGCGTTCGCACCGGCGCTCTGGTTGAGCGCGCTGGCCGTCAGGGCAAGATCGGTGGGCGCGGTGTTGATCGCTTCCACGATGATGTTGTTGATCGAATGCCAGGTGCGCAGGCCCGGATCGGCACCGCCGCTGATGAGACGGATGCGGATCTCGTCCACGTTGCGGAAGGCCGCCGGGAACAGGGTCACCGTGAGCGGAACGCGCAGCGGCGCCGGGATCGAGAAGCCGCGCGTCCCCACCAGGGCGCCGTCGCGGTAGCCCTCGACCATGTAATTGACGCTGGTGTTCTCGCCCCAGTTGTAATAGCGGAACGAGGTGATCGAGAAGTTGCTGCCGTTGGCCGAGCGGATCACCATCCCGATACGACCGTCCTGCTCGGTGTGGGTCAGGCCCGACCAGCTGCCGTCATCGCTGGACAGCCAGGCGTTGTCCTTCCAGGTCATGCCGGCCACGGGCGTGCCCGCCGCATCGCTGCTGTTGAACACCTGCAGGGTCAGGCCAGGCACATCGGCCGAGCCGCCCTGGCCATCCTGTGCGTAGGTGGTGCCCACGCCCGTGTTGCTGCTGAACACCACTTCCACGGGTGCGGCCTGCGCCGCCCCCGCCGCGCCGGCCAACAGGACAAACCATGCCAGCACCCGCAGCAGCGGATGGGCCAAATTGGAAACGGACATGCAACTCCCCTGAATCAATCCACGATCAACGCCGGGCAGCACGCGCGTGGGCGCGCCCCCGGCTTCCCCTTTTCACCACCCAGCGGATATCGGCCGGCAGCGCCGAATCTGATGCCCGGCCGGCACGCGCTGGAAAAGAGGCGTGGTCTGGGCGGCCTGGGAGGCGATGCAAGCCATGTGCCACGGCCCTGTCGGGCGGCGCAGGGTCTTCCGCGCACCGCCGATTTCGGTGATGCTCTGGCCACGCACAGGGGGCTGCATGCATACCACCGAATCAGGCGACATCCACGGCGATGTGCCGGCCATCGCACACCTCACCACCGACCCGGTACCTGCCGCAGGCAGCGCGCCGCCCACCGACTGGTCGGTGCTGCCGGTGGTGCAGGGCAACGAGGATTCGGTGGTGATGGTGGTGTGGCGGCTGCTGCGGCAGGAGCCGGCGTTGATCGTCAGCGCCGGGTACGTGCTGCTGTCGCTGCTGGGGCTGTGGTCCAGTTACTTTTTCTACCGCGGTTTCCAGCTGTCGATCCTGGACTACCTGCAGGTCAGCGATTTCCTGGTCGCCGGCCTGCGCGATCCGGCGTACGCGGCGATCCTGGCAGGTGGCGCCCTGCTGGCGATCCTGGTCGGTTGGCCCGACACGCTGCGTCGGCGCAACCCGGCCCGGGTGGACGCCCTGCGGGCGCGGCACTGGGGCTGGCGGATGCTGTTTTCGCGTTCGGCGCTGACCAGCTGGGACATGTCGGGCATGCGTCCACTCACGGGTGTATGCGTGGCGGTGGCGTTCTTCATGGCGTTGGGGGCGGCCATCTACTCCCTGGACAAGGCCGAGAACATCCGCGAAAGCGGGCAGGGCAGCGCGGTCACCGTGCATCTGGCAGGCGATACCGCCGCGTTGCCCGGTACCGCGCGCCTGCTCGGCAGCAGCACCGGGTTCGTGTTCCTGTGGTGGCCGCAGCAGCAGCGTGCCGAAGCAGTGCCGATCTCGGCGATCAAACGCATGCAGTCGGTGGTGCTGCCCGCCCGCCGTGCCGCCGCGCCGATACCAACACCGGCGCAGACACCGCGATGAGCCAGGCGGGTGGGCGGTCCTGCAGAAAGCGTGCCACCCCCTCATGAGGCGGCAGCTCAGCTCCCGGAGGCGGGCCCCTGAGCCACGTCATCGCGCTTGTGGATGCGGCCGTCGCGGATCTCCCAGAGCTGGCCGTCGGTCGTAGCGACGTACATCGGCGTGCGTGCCCACAGGCTCCAGTACACATGGACCTCGGTGGGGGTGGGGTCCAACAGATGTGTCACCATCATGCCCACCACCGTGACGCCGCGCTTTGACGGCGTCCGGCCCAGCTGGATGCAGGTGCGGGTGAAGCCACGGCTCGCCGTTATCCGCCCGTCGGCGATGTCCAGCCGGTGGCTGCCGCCCAGTGGCACCACGTTCGGCAAGGTGGTTGCCGGCAGCAGATAGACCGCCCAGCGTCCCTCGCCTTCGGGCAGCGCGACGCTGTTGTAGGCCTTGGCGCATGGCGCCACCTGTGCGGTCATCGCCAGGGTGCGTGCCGTCGTGGCGGCGGCTTCATAGGCGCTCAGCGGTTCCGGCTCGGACAGCACCTGGACCTCGCCTGCGGGCGTGCCGTCGGCGGCCATCTCGACGCGGTACAGCACGGCGGGGGTCGCGTCGATGTAGCTGACCCGGTACTGCCCGTCATGTTCCTCGGTGATCCAGCCGCGTACCCGCGCGTCCTTGCCGAAGGCACGGTACTTGGCCCGTATCGCATCGGTTGCGCGCTCGGCCGCAAGGTCCTGCAGGAAGATCGCCTTGCCCAGCCGTTCGGCACGCGACAGCGCGGCCGCGGTATCGGCGGCGCTCAACGGTGTCGGCGTCGGTGGCGTCGTGGGGGCGTCCTGTGCAAGCGCCATCAGCGGCATCAGCAAGACCAGCGTGGCCCATGCGCGTGCAGGTTTCATCATGACGTGCCCCCTCGATAGCCGCTTCCTGCGGCAATGGCGGAGTATCGCCGATCACCTGTCCGCAACGCCAACACTGCCCCCATTAGGGGGCAGCTGGTGCAGCAGGCACGGCGCGTTACGGTGTCGCCCGCTCCGCGCCCTCGTTCCGGGGCCATGCTAGCGCTGACGGGGCGCGGTCATACATGTTGCGGCCTACTGGCCTGGTGTCTTCTTCGCCGCCTTCCTGGTTGCCCCGCCCTTCTTCCCCCCGCCGTCCTGCTTGTTGACGGTGGCCCAGGCGATCCGTTCGGCCGCAGCATCGCTGCGGCCCTGGTCCTTCTCGCTCTCTTCGATGTGCGCGGCCTGGCGCTTCTGCTTGTCGGTGTAGGCCGATTTATCACCCCGGGGCATGGCAGGTCTCCAGTGGGCGGTGGACGGGGGGTCAGGCCAGCATGCGGACCTTGGGCTCACGCGCCCACTGGCGGGTTGCCGCTGCGGAGAGGAAGGCCTTGGCATCCTCGGCTTCCACCACGCCCGGGTCGTTGCCCACGCGGGCCGCCTTGAGCAACGCCTGTGCACCCTCGTCGGCGGCGATTGCCTTCAGGTGCGCCCAGGCGTCGGCGATGAAATCGATGGCCGCCGATTCCTTCAGCAGCCGCTTGGCCGCTTCGTTGCTGAGCACCACCGCAACCGCGTCGAAC
>NZ_QAIW01000460.1:0-577 GCF_003061285.1 Stenotrophomonas sp. HMWF003
GGTTGATGTCGCGCGACTGCTGCACGCTGCCGGCGAAATGCGTGAGGTTGTCCAGCGCGATGGACAGGCCCAACGGCAGGGCCAGGGCCAGCGCCATCACCATGATGGTCAGCAGCGTGGCCCACGGCTTGCGCCAGGCACGGCCCAGGCTGAACACCACGCTGTGGCCGTGGTGATGCAGCCACACGCCCAGGCGCGACGGTGCCGCGGCTTCCTTGTTGGTGGGTGTGTTCATTCGGCCAGGTCCTGCGGCGAGATGTCGTCGATCAGCTTGCCGTGGTCCAGGATCAGCACGCGCTTGCGCATGTGCCGGAGCAGGGCCAGGTCGTGGCTGACCACCAGCACGCTGGTACCGCGCTCGGGAAGCTCGGCGAACAGCGCCATGATTTCTGCCGCCAGGGTGGGGTCGAGGTTGCCGGTGGGTTCGTCGGCGACCAGCAGCCGCGGTTCGCTGACGATCGCGCGGGCGATGCCCACGCGCTGCTGCTCACCCGCCGACAGCTGCGACGGCAGCGCTTTTTCGCGGTGGCCCAGGCCCATCCGCTCCAGCACCGAGCGCACGCGCTTGCCGATATCG
>NZ_QAIW01000460.1:590-1190 GCF_003061285.1 Stenotrophomonas sp. HMWF003
CTTGCCGATATCGGCGCGGCGGGTGCCCCGCAGGATCAGCGGCAGGGCGACGTTCTCGGCGATGCTGCGGTCCATCAGCAGGCGGTGGTCCTGGTAGACCGCGCCCACCTCGCGACGGTGCCGGGGAATGTTGCCGCCCCGCACCTTGAGCAGGTTGCGCTCATTGAAGATCACCGCGCCGCGGCTGGGCCGCTCGTCCAGGTGGATCAACTTGAGCAGGGTGCTCTTGCCCGCACCGGAGTGACCGGTGACGAACAGCATTTCCCCGGGGGCGACATCGAAGCTGACGTCCACCAGTGCCTGGTGGCCGCCGGCATATTGTTTGCTGACATTGTCAAAACGCAGGACGCTCATCCCCTGATTATGCAGGACGAGGGTGGCGGCGTGCAGGTGGGGGTAGCGGGCAGGTGCCGACCCTGGGTCGGCACGCCGGGCATGCCACCCGACCCACGGTCGGGTGCCACCCGCTGATCGGCAATGCCGATCAGCTGCCGGACAGCATCCGGCGGATCTTGCGCCCGATGCGGGTCAGGAACGACGCGCCCGGATCGGCGGCCGGTGCGGCAGCGCGCATCGGCTTGGCCGTTACCTGCACCGGGG
>NZ_QAIW01000052.1:0-6129 GCF_003061285.1 Stenotrophomonas sp. HMWF003
GGCCAGGTGCGCGTGCTCAAGTGCCGCGGCGGCATGGCCCCGGCGCAGCCGTTGCCGCTGGCCCTGGCGCATTGAGCGGCCGCCGTGCACTGGGCCTGCCTGTTGCTGCCACAGCTGGCGCTGGATGCCGCCCTGCGCCAGCAGCCCGATCCGTCGGTGCCGCTGGTGCTGCTCAGCGGTCCGGCGCAACGCCGCGTGCTGCATGCGGTGAGTCCGGCGGCACGCCAGCTTGGGCTGCGCCGCGGCATGCTGCTGTCGGCTGCGCAGGTCCTCACCCGCGACATGCGCACCGTCGAGCACGACCCGCACGCCGAACAGGCCACCCGGCAGTTGCTGGCCAGTTGGCTGTATGGCATCAGCTCGCAGGTCAGCCTGGCCTTCCCGCATGCGCTGGCGCTGGAGATCGGCGCCAGCCGCGCGCTGTTCGGTGACTGGCCCGCGATCGAAAAGCGCCTGTGCGAGGGCCTCAAGGACCTCGGCTTCCGCCATCGCCTGGTGGCCGCACCCAACCCGCATGCGGCCTGGGTGCTGACCCGCGTGCATGCACGGCTGGGGGTGGAGGCCCAGCAGCTGGATGCCACGTTGGCGCAGGTGCCGATTGAACACAGCGGGCTGCCGGCCGAGGCGGTCACGGTGCTGGCACGCTCGGGCCTGCGCACGCTGGGTGCGGCCTTCCAGTTGCCACGCGACAGCCTGGCGCGGCGTTTCCCGCCGACGGTCCTGGCCCACCTGGATGCACTGCGCGGGATCAGCACGCCGCCGCTGCGCTACTACCAGCCGCCGGACCGCTTCGACGCACGCATCGAGTTCGAGTACGAAATCGAGTCCACCCAGGCCCTGCTGTTCCCGCTGCGCCGGCTCACCGGCGATTTGGCTGCCTTCCTGTGCTCGCGCGATGGCGGCGTGCAGCGCTTCACGTTGTGGTTCGAACACGACCAGCACCCGGACACCTGCCTGGCCATCGGCCTGCTCGCGCCCGAACGCGATGCGGCCATGCTGTTCGAACTGGCGCGCAACCGGGTGGACCACCTGCAGCTACCGGCCGGCAGCCGTGGCCTGCGCCTGCAGGCCGACCACCTGCCGCCGTTCGTGCCGGCCGCACGCGACCTGTTCGACCCCCGCCCGCAACAGGCAATGCCCTGGGAACAGGTGCGCGAGCGGCTGCGTGCCCGGCTGGGCGATGACGCGGTACAGGGCCTGGGGCTGCGCGCCGAACATCGCCCCGAACGTGCCAGCGGCGATGCCCACGGTGCGCCCAAAGGCCCGCCGCCGGTCCTGCCCGTGCGCCCGGGCTGGTTGCTGCCACGCCCGCAGCCGCTGCTCGACCCGCACCTGCGCATCGTGTCCGGGCCGGAGCGGATCGAATCGGGCTGGTGGGATGAAGGCGATATCCGCCGCGATTACTACGTGATCGAAACCGGCCAGGGCCAGCGCGGCTGGGCCTATACCAGCGCCGATGGGCGCGGCGGGCCGTGGATGCTGCACGGCTGGTTTTCATGAGCGCCGCCCTGCCCGACTACGCCGAACTGCATTGCCTGTCGGCCTTCAGCTTCCAGCGCGGCGCGTCGATCGCCGAGGAACTGTTCGCACGCGCCAAGGGACAGGGCTACCGCGCGCTGGCGATCACCGACGAATGCTCGCTGGCCGGCATCGTGCGGGCCTGGCAGGCAGCGAAAAAGCACGACCTGGCGCTGATCACCGGCGCGGAGTTCCAGCTCGACGACGGCCCCAAGCTGGTGCTGCTGTGCACCGACCTGGCCGCCTATGCCGGCCTGTGCCAGCTGATCACCACCTGCCGCCGTCGCGCGCCCAAGGGCGAGTACCGCTGCCTGCGCGAGGATCTGGATACGCTGCCCGACAGCCTGCTGTGCCTGTGGCTGGACCGCGCGCCCAACGCCGATGACGCCGCCTGGCTGCAGGCCCGCTTCGCACAGCGGCTGTGGCTGGCGGTGGAGCTGCACCGGGAGGCCGATGACAGACAGCGCCTGGCCGCGCTGCAACGCTTCGGTCGCGAGCATGCCATCCCGCTGGTGGCCAGCGGCGATGTGCACATGCACGTGCGCCGCCGCCGCGCCCTGCAGGACACCCTCACCGCGATCCGCCACCACTGCACCATCGCCGATGCCGGCTGGCGACTGTTTGCCAACGGCGAACGGCATGTGCGCACCCGCCAGGCGCTGGCCGCGCTGTACCCGCCGGCCTTGCTGGCCGAAACCGTGCGTATCGCCAACCGCTGCCACTTCGACCTCAAGCAGCTGCAGTACACCTACCCGCGCGAACTGATCCCGGCCGGGCACGATCCGGCCAGCTGGCTGCGCACGCTGGTGGAAGAAGGCATGCAATGGCGCTGGAAGACAGGCGCCACGGCCAAACAACGCACGCAGATCGAACACGAACTCGACCTGATCCATACGAAGCAGTACGAGTCCTACTTCCTGACCGTACACGACATCGTGCGCTTCGCGCGCAGCCAGAAGATCCTCTGCCAGGGCCGCGGCTCGGCCGCCAATTCCTCGGTCTGCTACGTCCTGGGTGTGACCGAGATCGACCCCAGCGAGATGGAGCTGCTGTTCGAGCGCTTCATCTCCGCCGAACGCGACGAGCCGCCGGACATCGACATCGATTTCGAACACGAGCGCCGCGAGGAAGTGCTGCAGTACGTGTTCAACCGCTACGGTCGCGAACGCGCCGCGCTCACCGCCGTGGCGATCAGCTACCGTGGCCGCAGTGCGGTGCGCGATGTGGCGCGGGTGCTGGGCCTGCCGCCGGACCAGGTCAACGAGCTGGCCGCCTGCCTGGACCGCTGGAGCAGCCACGAGCCGCTGCCCGAGGCATTGCGCGAGCGCGGCTTCGACCCGGACACACCGCTGATGCGGCGGGTGGTGGCATTGACCAGCGAACTGGTCGACTTCCCGCGCCACCTGTCCCAGCACCCGGGCGGTTTCGTGATTTCCGAACACCCGCTGTCCACGCTGGTGCCGGTCGAAAACGCGGCCATGGCCGACCGCACCGTGATCCAGTGGGACAAGGACGACCTGGACGCCACCGGGCTGATGAAGGTGGACTGCCTGGCACTGGGCATGCTCACCGCCGTGCGCAAATGCCTGGCCATGCTGCACGCACACGGCGCGCCCTTGATGGGCATGGCCGATATTCCCGCCGGCGACACGAAAACCTACGACATGATCTGCCGCGCCGACACCCTGGGGGTGTTCCAGATCGAATCGCGTGCGCAGATGGCCATGCTGCCGCGCATGCAGCCGCGCTGTTTCTACGACCTGGTGATCGAAGTGGCGATCGTGCGCCCCGGCCCGATCCAGGGCGACATGGTTCATCCGTATCTGAACCGGCGCAGGAAGCTCAAGGAAGAAGGCATCGAGGAAATCGACTACCCGCCCGCGCTGGAGAAGGTGTTCAAGCGCACCCTCGGCGTGCCGCTGTTCCAGGAACAGGTGATGCAGCTGGCGGTGGCCGCGGCCGGCTTTACCGCAGGCGAGGCCGACGCGCTGCGCCGTTCGATGGCGGCCTGGAAACGCCATGGGGGGTTGGAGCCGCATCGCGACCGCCTGCTCACCGGCATGGCCGCCCGTGGCCATAGCCGCGAATACGGCGAACGCCTGTTTGAGCAGATCAAGGGCTTCGGCAGTTATGGCTTCCCGGAAAGCCACGCGGCCAGCTTCGCGCTGATCACCTATGTCAGTTGCTGGCTCAAGTGCCACCACCCGTCGGCGTTCGCCGCCAGTCTGATCAACAGCCAGCCGCTGGGGTTCTACACCCCTGACCAGATCCTGCAGGACGCGCGCCGCCACGGCGTGCCGGTACTGCCGGTGGATGTGCGCCACAGCGACTGGGACTGCACGCTGCTGCCGCCCACGGCGCCCGACCGCCCGTTCGGCATCCGTCTGGGCCTGCGCCTGGTCGATGGCTTCAGCGAAGCGGTGGCCACCGCGCTGGTGCAGGCGCGTGCGCGGCAGCCGTTCGACAGCGTCGCCGACCTCAGCCAACGCGCGCGGCTGGATCGCCGCCACCAGGGCCTGCTGGCCGATGCGGGGGCGTTGAAGGGGTTGAGCGGCCATCGCCATCGGGCGCGCTGGGAAGTGTCCGGCGTGGAAAAACCGTTGCCGCTGTTCGACACCGCGCGGGCCACCGTGGAAGCCAGCGTGCCGTTGCCGCCGCCCAGTGCGCTGGAGGACATGCAGGCCGACTACAACAGCACCGGCACCACCCTGGGCCGGCACATGGTGGCCTTCATCCGCGCGCAGCTGCGCCAGCGCCGCTGCCAGCGTTCGGACGAACTGGCCGCCCTGCCGCATGGGCGCGCCGTGCGGTTTGCCGGGCTGGTGCGCATGCGCCAACGCCCGCAGACCGCCAGCGGGGTCACCTTCCTGACCCTGGAAGACGAATGCGGCATGGTCAACGCCGTGGTCTGGCGCAAGACCGCCGACCGCCAGCACCGGGTGCTGGTGGAAGCGCGGATGATGCAGATCGACGGCCGCCTGGAACGCGTGGATGGCGTGCAGCACCTGATCGTGCGGCAGATGTACAACATCGATTGCCTGATCGAAGGCGTGCGCACGCACAGCCGTGACTTCCATTGATGCCGCGCAGCAACACGTGACCAACTTCACGGTCACTGCAAATACAGACTTTTCCGACTGGTGTCGCAATCGACCATTGGGGTATTGTCGCGAGCTTCCAAGGATCTGGAGCCGCCAATGTCACGCGCACTCACCCTTACCACGCTGGTTGTCTCCAGCCTTGCGCTTGTCGTTTCCGCCTGGACCGGCATCCGCCTGCACCAGAGCCAGGCCCACGACCGGGTGATCACCGCACGCGGGCTGGTCATCCAGGACAGCACCGGCCAGGCCCGGGTGATTCTTGGCGCACCGGTACCCGACCCGCTCAGCAAGGGCGTCTCGCAGGGGCCGCGCGCATCGCCGTTGTCAGGACTGATCCTGCTCGGCGCCGACGGTTCCGAACGCGGCGGCTACGGCACCGCCGATGTCGGGGACGAAGCCATGCTCACCCTGGACGATGCCAGCGGCACCACCGAAGTATTCAAGGTCACCGCCAACCCGGATCGCGGTGCCACCCTGGTGATCAAGCACCAGAACAGCACCGGCGCCATGCTTACTTCCTGGCAGGGCAAGCCGGAGTTGATCTTCGTCGGCGACAACGGCCAGTCGCACTACGTTCGCCCGAGTACCCCCAGCGCGCCGTGATCCTCCAGCGCCTGGCGTAGATCAAGTGCAACGCGGCGCGCGTCGCCGGTGGCCAGCATGGCGGTGGTGATGCGCAGGCCGTGCACGCCCGGCTGCACGGCAAACACTTCGCCGCCGCGCAGCTGCCACCCGCGCTGGGCCAGCGCCAGCACCAGCGGCTGGCTGTCGGCGGCAAGCGGCACCCACAGGTTCAACCCATCCATCACCGCAGGGGTCTGGATGCCCTGCTCCCCCAGTGCCTGCTGCAACACCTGGCAACGCTGCGCATAGTCGCGCCCGGCCTTGGCCACGCGCGCCATCACCCGCGCCGAGCCCAGCGCCGCGGCTGCCGCATCCTGCAGCAGGTGGCTGACCCAGCCGGTGCCGGGGGCCATGCGCAGGCGCAGGCGTGCGGCGGTGTCGGCGTCGCAGCCCAGCACCGCCAGGCGCAGGTCCGGCCCGAGCGCCTTGGATAGCGAACGCACCAGCACCCAGCGCCGCGTGCGCGGGGCGATCACCGAGTGGTACGGCTGCTGCGACAACAATGCGAAATGATCGTCCACCAGCACCAGCACCTGCGGATGCCGTTCCAGCACCTGGCGCAGTTCGCGCGCGCGGCGCTGGCTGAGGCTGGCGCCGGTCGGGTTGTGCGCGCGCGGGGTCAGCAGCACCGCACGCGCACCTGCCTCCAGCGCCGCCGTCAGCGCCGCCGGCACCATGCCGTGTTCATCGATGGCCACCGCCAGCGTGGCGTGCCCGCCTGCGCGCAGGGTGTTGAGGCTGCCGAGAAAGCATGGATTCTCCACTGCCACGCGGTCGCCGGGCACCAGCCAGCTACCCAGCACCCGCTCGATCGCATCGACCGCGCCATGGCTGAGTTCCAGCGCATACCCGGGCGGACAATCCGGGTCCAGCTGCGCGCGTGCCA
>NZ_QAIW01000052.1:6139-9172 GCF_003061285.1 Stenotrophomonas sp. HMWF003
GGGTTGCCACTGGACAGATCGTGCAACGCAGAACCGCCCGTGCTGCCCTCCTGGGCACCGACCGCCGGCGGCGCGGTCACCACCGTGCCGCGCCGGCCCTGGGTCTGCGCCAGCCCGGCCGCGTCCAGCCGCTTGTAGGCGGCGGCCACCGTATTGCGGTTGATCTGCAGTTGCAGGGCCAGGTCGCGGACCGGCGGCAGCAGCTGGCCCGGCACCAGCGCCCCACTGAGGATCTGCTGGCGGATGCTGTCGAACACCGCGCTGGCGGTCTGGCCGGTGATTTTCATTTTGTCCTATGCCAATATACGGATCGTCCCGGGACAGTGTTGCACGCGCCGGACCGCCCGTGCAGCCGCCCTCGCTTCAGGAGCTCCCCATGCCCATCGCACGCCCCGACTGGCCGCAGGCCACCACCGTCGACGCCATCGCCCACAACCTGGAGGCGGTGCGCCACCGCATCGCGCGTGCGTGCGAACGTGCCGGCCGCGATCCGGCCGGCGTGCGCCTGCTGCCGGTCAGCAAGACTGTCGACCAGGCACGGCTGCGCCTGGCCTGGGACGCCGGCTGCCGCGAACTGGGCGAGAACAAGGTGCAGGAGGCCCAGGCCAAGGCCGACGGCATGGCCGACCTGCCGATCCGCTGGTCGGTGATCGGCCACCTGCAGACCAACAAGGCCCGCGACGTGGCGCGCTTCGCCAGCGAATTCCAGGCACTGGACAGCCTCCGCGTGGCCGAAGCGCTGGACCGCCGGCTTGCACTGGAACAGCGCTCGCTGGACGTGTTCGTGCAGGTCAACACCTCCGGCGAGGCCAGCAAGTACGGCCTGGACCCGATCGCGGTGGCGGACTTCGTGCAGCAGTTGCCGGCCTTTCCCCGGCTGCGCGTGCGCGGGCTGATGACGCTGGCGGTGTTCTCGCCCGACCCGGCGCAGGTGCGACCGTGCTTCGTACGCCTGCGCGAGCTGCGCGACCGCCTGCGGCCCGGCCTGCCCGAGGGAATCGTCCTGGACGAGTTGTCGATGGGCATGTCCGGTGACTTCGACCTGGCCATCGAAGAAGGCGCCACCGTGGTGCGTGTGGGCCAGGCCATCTTCGGCGCGCGCGCCACCCCGGACAGTTTCTACTGGCCTACCGCCGCCGAGGGCACGCCATGAAGGCGGTGGCGATCCAGCACGTCGCGTTCGAAGACACGGGGATACTGGCCCCGTTGTTGGCCGCACGCGGGTGGCAGCTGCAGGTGCTGCAGGCCGGCATCGACCGCCTGGACGACGCCGAGACCGCCGACCTGCTGATCGTGCTGGGCGGCCCGATCAGCGCCAACGACGTCAACGCCTACCCGCATCTGCGCGTGCTGCATGCCCTGCTCCGCTCCCGCCTGGCCGCGCACCGCCCGACGCTGGGCATCTGCCTGGGCGCGCAGCTGGTGGCACGCGCACTTGGCGCCAGCGTGACGCCGATGGGTGCGAAGGAAATCGGCTTCGCGCCGTTGTCGCTGACCGATGCCGGGCTGGCCTCGCCACTGCGGGCTCTGGTGGGCATCCCGGTGCTGCACTGGCATGGCGAAACCTTCACCCTGCCCGACGGTGCACAGCGCCTGGCGGCCACGCCCGCCTGCGCGCAGCAGGCGTTCGCCATCGGCCACCACCTGCTGGCCCTGCAGTGCCATCCCGAGGTCGACGCCACCCGCATCGACACCTGGCTGATCGGCCATGCCGACGAACTGCAGCGCGCGGGTATTGATCCCCGCACCCTGCGCGAACAGGCCGCCCGTTACGCCGCGCCACTGGCGGCCGCCGCACGCGACCTGTTCGCCGCGTGGCTGGATGCACTGCCGACGTCGGCGCCTGTTGCCGATGCGCCCCTTGCCGGGACGGTGTCCGCATGAGCAGCCATCGCCTGATCGTGCACCAGCACGGCGTGCTGCTGGGCCACTTCGACAGCGCCGGTCCGCAGGCCCGCCGTCACCTGCATACCCTGGCCGCGCAGTTGCCGGCCGCCGCCGGGTTCCAGCTGCAATGGCAGCAGGCCATCGGCGAACAGCGGCTGTTGAGCAGCGGCCCGGCGGGCCTGAAGGTGCTGGGCAGCGAAGTGGTCTACCAGGACATCGCCACGCCTGTGGACAGGGGCTGACCCACCAGCGATAGAATCGGCAACGACACACCACTGCTTCGGGGGGGAATAATGAAGAAGATTTTCCTTGCGGTCGGCATCACCATCGCCGTTTCTGCGTGCGCTACCAAGCCCATCAACACCAACACGGCACGCTCGACGCCACCGGAGCGGATCTTCGCACCCGAGCTCATGCAGCCAGGCCAGGACAAAGTGGTACTGATCGTCGCGCGTGACGCAGGCTTCATGGGAAGCGGCTGCATGACGGCGGTATACCTGGACGGCCGCAAGGTTTCCACCATCGACAACGCCGAGAAGGTCACCTTCCATGTGGCGCCGGGCAGGTACATTCTCGGCACCGGCCCCAATCCGGAAGGCAAGGCGCTGTGCCGATTCGGCGCGGAAAGTGCACGGCGAGAGACCGAGATCATTGCCGAGCTCGGCAAGCCGTTGAAGTACCGCCTGGCGCTCAGCGCCAACGGTGAAATCTCGATCGCGCCCACCGCGTTCTGAGCTACGTCATCCGCCGGTCATCCGGGCTGGCGCATGTGCTCTGCGTGCTCCTGCGCCTGTGCATGCAGCCATTGGCGGAAGTCCAGAAAGCCCTGGTGGCGGGCCGAGCGCGGCGGATACACCAGCCAATGCGACCAGCGCGTCTTCAAGCGGTGCGGCGACAAGGCCACCAACTGGCCCGAATCGAGCAGCAGCCGCGCCCGCGTCACCCGCCCCAGCGCTACCCCGAAACCGTCCAGCGCCGCGCGATGGTGGGATTCCGAATCGTTGAGCATGGCCACGTAACGGCGTGGCGGGTCCTGGCCGATCTGTGCGAACCAGCGCTGCCATTCACCATCGGGATCCCCCAACAGCGGCCATTCCGAGAGCGGGCGCGCATCCACGCCGCCCATGCGCTCCACCAGCGCGGGGC
>NZ_QAIW01000461.1:0-4801 GCF_003061285.1 Stenotrophomonas sp. HMWF003
GGATAGGCCCAATGCCGACCGCTCAAAGCACCAGCCCAGCCAGCAGAACCGACCCCGCACGTCGCCAAGCTCTGGCAATGGCTCCGGCTCCGGCCTTGGGCCTTTTAGCTTCTAAAAAAATAAACCCCACAAAAAAGAAAAGGCGCGGATCTTTCGATCCGCGCCCGGCGGCGGCAGGGGGAGAGAGGACCTGCCGCCGCCATTGCCTCGTTGTTGCCCGATCAGTACTTCAGGTTCTGCGACCAGTAGGTCTCGATCTGCTTCACCAGCGTGTCCGGCAGCGGCACATAGTCCAGCTGCTTGGCCTGCGCGTCGCCGCTCTTGTAGATCCAGCGGAAGAACTCCTGGGTCGCCTTCGCGCTGGCCACGTTCTTCGGCTGCTTGCGCACCAGAATGAAGTTGGTCGCCGTGATCGGCCAGGCGTCCGCGCCCGGGGCGTTGGTCATCACCAGGTAGAAGTCCTTCGCGCTGGCCCAGTCGGCGCTGGCGGCAGCCGCGGCGAACGACGTGTCGCTCGGCAGCACCACCTTGCCCGACGCGTTCTTCATCGCCGCGTAGGACATCTTGTTCTGCAACGCGTACGACAGCTCGACGTAGCCGATGCCGCCCTTGATCTGCTTCACGTACGCGGCAACGCCTTCATTGCCCTTGCCGCCGATGCCCACCGGCCACTGCACCGAGGTGCCTTCGCCGACCTTGCTCTTCCACTCCGGGTTCACCTTGGACAGGTAGTTGACGAAGTTGAAGGTGGTGCCCGAACCATCCGAGCGGTGCACGACCGTGATCTTGCCGTCGGACAGCTTCACGCCCGGGTTCAGGGCCGCAATGGCCGGGTCGTTCCAGGTCTTGATCTTGCCCAGGAAGATGTTGGCCAGCGTCGGGCCATCCAGCTTCAGCGCACCCGGCGCGATGCCGGCCACGTTGATCACCGGCACTACGCCGCCGATCACCGACGGGAACTGGGCCAGGCCGGCCGCGGCCAGTTCTTCCGGCTTCAGCGGGGCATCGGACGAACCGAAATCGACCGTCGCGGCCTTGATCTGGGCGATACCACCACCCGAACCGATCGACTGGTAATTGACCTTCTTGCCGGTCGCCGTGTTGTAGTCGGCCGACCACTTGGACATGACCGGGTAGATGAACGAGGCGCCCGCGCCGGTCACATCGGCGGCATTGGCGGCGAACACGGACGACGCGGCGAGGACGGCAACGGCGGCGCGCGACTTGAAGGCGTGGATCACGGGGTGGCTCCTGGGATGGATGACGGTGCGGGGTGTCCCGCCCGGTGCTCATTCCATAACGGTTCGATGACAGCGCAGCGTCTGTCATATGACCGCACCGTGACATGCGTCATGAGGTGTCCGTCACAATGGGCGCAGTGCCTCCGGAACCGCGTACTGGCGCCCGTCATGGCGCAGCACGTAGCGCCCGGTGTCCACCGGCGTGTCCTGGTCGCGGCACTGCCCGCCGTCCATCCAGCTCCGACTGGTCACGCGGCGCTCGCTGACGATCAGTTCGGCCAGACCGTGCCGCGGCGGCCGGCCCACCGCGAGCGTGCGTGTCATGTCGATGGACTCGCCCGCGCAGCGCGTATCCCACTCGGCCTGGTAGCGGCGCGTCACCAGCGGCGGGCTGAGTTCGTGCAGGTCGGTGCCCTGCATCGCCAGCAGCCACAGCTGCTCCTCGCTGAAGGGGTTGGGGCCGGAGCCATTGCGCCGCTGCAGGCGCAGCCCGAACGCCAGCGTGTCGGCAGACAGCGCGTAGCGCGCGGTGTCCAGGCGCATACCGTCGAAGAACACCGCGTCGCTGTCCAGCGCGCCTGCCAGCACCGTCCAGGCGCGCGGTGCCAGCGTGTCGGTGTCGATCACCATCACCTCCACGTCGCCATCGCGTGAATCGTTGTCGCCGCCATCGCGCCAGACCGGCGTGGCCAGCAGCGTCAGCCCGGGGCGGGCCGGCCAGCGCCGGCAGACGCTGCCGGTGGTGTCCCGGGTATAGCCGGCGCGATCGGGCAGCACGTTGCCTGCCCGTTCCAGGTACGCCTGCTGCGCCGCCGCCTGGGCATCGTGGCAGTCCTGCGCACGCGCGGGCAGGGCGGCGCCGCACAGGGCGGCCAGCAACACCAACAGGGCACTACGCATCGACACATCTACAGGGCAGGGGGCGCCCAGCATACGCGCCCGGGGTGCTCGGCATGCGCGACAACGCGACGCAGCCGGGGTGACCCGGCACTGCGCTACAACGCGACCCAGCCGGGGTGCCCGGTCATCGCGTGACAACGCGACGCAACCGGGGTGCCCCGGCATTGCGCTACAACGCGACGCAACCGGGGTGCCCGGTCATCGCGTGACAACGCGACGCAACCGGGGTGCCCGGTCATCGCGTGACAACGCGACGCAACCGGGGTGCCCGGTCATTGCGTGACAACGCGACGCAACCGGTAGAGCCACCCCATGGGTGGCTGCGCAGACAAAAAAAGGGCGCAGCCCAAGCTGCGCCCTCTCCATCACACAGTTACCGCCACGCTTACCAGAAGAACTGCAGGCGCGCTTCGAGGATGTTCGGGTCGTCGTTGACGAACGCACGCGCGGTCGAGTTGTACTTCTTGCTGTCCACCATCACGTAGTTCAGCGCGAACTTGGTGTTGGAGCGCCAGTAGTAGTTCACGCCCACGGTCCAGATGTCCATCTTGCCGCCGAGCACGCCATCGACGATCGGCGGACGGCCGGCCACCGGGTTGGCGTTGACGTTGCCGTCGTTCAGATCCATGTGGTCGTAACGTGCGCCCAGCTGCCACATGCCGCGGCCCGGCTCGTCCGGCAGGCCGGTGGTCGGGGTGCCGCCCTTGTAGCCCCAGGTTTCGCCGGTGATGTTCCACAGGCCGCTGACGTAGAAGCCGTCGCTGGTGTAGTTGTCGCGGGTGTAACGCTTGGCCTTGCTGGTGTAGTACTCGGCCTGGGCCTTGAACGGGCCGCCGATGTACATCGCTTCGGCACCGATCGTGCTCACGCGGTCGGTGTCCAGCAGGTTGCCGCTGTCGACCAGGCGCGCGGTGGCCAGGTCGGCGTTGGGACGGGCGCGCACGCGCAGGGTGTCCGCGTCGGTGTCGTAGTCCACATAGCTCAGGCCGAAATGCAGCACCTGGCCCTTGTCGTTGATCGGCGCCCAGGTACCGCGCGCGCCGTAGCCGCTGCCGTGGGCCAGGTTGCGGGTCAGCTCGCGGCCGAAGGCGCTGGCGGTCACCGACCAGTTGTTGTCGCCGATGCTGTAGGCGCCACCGAGGCGACGGGCCACCGCGTAGGTATTGGTGACGGCCGCCTTGGAAATGAAGTCGTTGTTCTTGGTGCTGGACAGTTCTTCCAGGCTGTTGGGCTGCTTGAACTGGCCGAACTGCACGAAGTGGTTGGCGTTGCCGGCCAGCTTGTACTTCAGGTTGGTGTCCAGGAACTTGTCGGCCTTGGCGTCGTAGCCGACCACCCATTCGATGTTGCCCGGGCCCTTGCCCTTGAGCACCAGTTCGGCGCGGCGCAGTTCGAACTCGCTGTCCTTGCCGTTGCCGGCATCACCGCCGTTGAGGTCGGTCAGGTCGTTGTCGAACCAGTTGCCGTCGGCCTGGACCAGGCCTTCGAAGGTGATCTCCGAGCCGCCGATCACATCGATGGCCACTTCGGCGTGGGCAGCCGGGACGAACAGCGCAGCCGCAACAGCCGCGGTCAGGAGTTGGCGATGCAGTTTCATGGAGAGGAGCCTTGCAGGCAGGTGGGAAGATGCTGCGCAGGCTAATTAGTGAAGATTGCGTAAATATGACAGTTTCAGGCAAACCGACGGCCGGCCCGGGTCAGGCCCTGTCAGGGGTTGCCATTGATGCCCGACGCAGATGACGGCCGGGTTGCGTGCAGATGGCAGTCGCGGTGCCGCGTCAGGCGGCGGTTTTCTGCTTGAACCGGCACAGGTCGCGGATGACGCATTGCGGGCAGTCCGGCTTGCGCGCCTTGCACACGTAGCGGCCGTGCAGGATCAGCCAGTGGTGCGCATCGAGCAGGAACTCGGCCGGGATCACCTTCACCAGCAGGTCCTCCACCGCGCGCACGTCCTTGCCCGGGGCCAGCCCGGTGCGGTTGGACACGCGGAAGATGTGGGTATCCACCGCCATCACCGGTTCGCCGAAGGCGGTGTTGAGCACCACATTGGCGGTCTTGCGGCCCACCCCGGGCAGCGCCTCCAGCGCGGCACGGTCGCGCGGGACCTCGCCGCCGTGCTGGTCGATCAGCATCGCGCAGGCGGCGATCACGTTCTTGGCCTTGGCGTTGAACAGGCCGATGGTGGCGATGTATTTCTTCAGGCCGTCTTCGCCCAGCGCAAGCATCGCCTGCGGCGTGTTGGCCACCGGAAACAGCTTGCGGGTGGCCTTGTTGACGCCCACGTCGGTGGCCTGCGCAGACAGCGCGACGGCCACCAGCAGCTCGAACGGCGAGCTGTACTCCAGTTCGGTCTTCGGGTGCGGATTGAGTTCGCGCAGGCGCGTGAACATCTCGATCACGTCGGCCTTGGGCATGCGCGCGCTGCGCGGCGCAGGCTTGGCCGCCGGGGTGCTCTTCATCGTGCTCATCAGGAGGTCTTGCCGGCGGCCTTGGCTTTCGCGCGCGCCAGGATCGCGGCGGCGGCGGGCGGCAGGGCCGGTTTCAGTTCGGGGGTAGGGGCAGGCGGTGCGCGGCGCGCCTCGCGTTCGGCGGCGCGGCGGGCCAGCCGCTGCGTGCGCTGCTGGTAGCGTGCGCGTGCGGCCCAGGCGCGGTGCAGCTGC
>NZ_QAIW01000461.1:4811-5618 GCF_003061285.1 Stenotrophomonas sp. HMWF003
GCAGCAGTGCGGCATCACCCGGTGACGGCACGTAGTCCATCAGGCCCGCTGCCAGCGCAGCGTCCAGATCGTCGTCGAGCACCAGCAACAGCAGGCGCGCGGGTAGGGCAGGTGCGGCGTGCATGGCTCAGCGGTTCTGGAACACCGGCGGACGCCGGGCAAGGAAGGCGGCGGTGCCTTCGCGCATGTCCTCGGTGGCGAACATGAGCCCGAACTGCGCGCTTTCGTATTCCAGGCCTTCGCCCAGCGCGCATTCGCCGCCCACGTGGATCGCATCCAGGATGCCGCGCAGCGCCAGCGGCGCGGCCTTGGCCAGCTGCACTGCAAGCGCGTCCACCCGCGCGTCGAGCGCATCGGCGGCCACCACTTCATTGACGATGCCCAGCTGCAGGGCGCGCGCGGCGGCGATCGGGGTGCCCAGCAGGCACAGTTCCAACGCGGCGGCGCGGCCGCACAGGCGCAGCAGCCGCTGGCTGCCGCCGAAGCCGGGAATCAGTCCCAGATTGATCTCCGGCTGACCCACTTTGGCGCTGTCCGCGGCGATCCGCAGGTGGCAGGCCATGGCCAGTTCCAGGCCGCCGCCCAGCGCAAATCCGTTGATCCGGGCCAGCACCGGCTTGGGCATGCGCTCGATGCGGCGCATCAATTGCTGGCCCAGCAGTGAGAAGTCACGTCCCTGAACCGAGGTCAATCCGTTCATTTCCGCGATGTCCGCGCCGGCCACGAAGGCCTTGGGGCCGGCCCCGGTCAGCACCACCACGCGCACTGCCGGATCGGCTGCGGCCGCCGCAAACGCCGCATCCAGGG
>NZ_QAIW01000461.1:5653-5879 GCF_003061285.1 Stenotrophomonas sp. HMWF003
TGAGCTTGTCCGGCCGGTTCACGGTGACAGTGCGGATGGCACCGTCATCGGCAACGTCGATAGGGGCGGGGGCGATGGGGGCGTCGGCCACGGCGGGACTCCTGAAAACGTTAAAAAAAAGTGATGTTGAACTCTTGAAACGAAGTCAGGTCAGAGCCTGCGTCGTTAGTGGCGGTTCAACGTTGCGGCGGCTATCCTAACCCGTCGCCTCAGGGCGGCCCAATGC
>NZ_QAIW01000461.1:5897-14536 GCF_003061285.1 Stenotrophomonas sp. HMWF003
CGCGGCCCTGGCCCTGACGGGCAATGCCTTCGCCCAGGACACCTCGTCCGAAAAGGGCAAGCTGAGCTATTACTTCGGTTACGACTACGGTAACAACCTCGCCGAACTCACCGCCCGCGGCGAGCAGCTGGACATCAACTCGGTGGTCAAGGGCCTGCAGGATGCCTACGCCAAGAAGCAGCCGTCGATCACGGCCGAGCAGTTGAAGCCGGCGGTCGAAGCCTTCCAGAAGCGTGAGCAGGGTCGTGCACAGGCCGCCAAGGCCGAATACGACAAGGCCGCGGCCGACAACAAGACCAAGAGCACCCAGTTCCTGGCCGCCAACAAGGCCAAGGCCGGCGTGCAGGCGCTGCCGAGCGGCGTGCAGTACCGCGTGGTTGAAGCCGGCAAGGGCGCCAAGCCGACCCAGGCCAGCACCGTGCAGCTGGAAGTCGCCGGTCCGTACCCGTACGGCACCCGACCGGCTGAAGCGCGTCCGGCGCAGCAGATTCCGTCGATCAAGGTCAGCGAAGTCGAAATGAAGGCCATGCGCGAAGTGCTCGTGCAGATGCCGGCCGGCTCGAAGTGGGAAGTCACCCTGCCGCCGGAACAGGCCTACGGTGCCGATCCGCGCACCCCGTTCCCGCCGAACGTGGCAGTGCAGTTCGAGATCAAGCTGGTCAGCGTCAAGTAATACGCGTTGCACCTCGAACGCGCCGGTGAATCACCGGCGCGTTTTTTTGTGTCCGCCGTGCCGCGCCACGTGTCCTTGGATGGACCGCAGAGACGGCCCGACACTGCCTGAAAACCGCGCAGATCCCGTGCATTCGCGCTACTGTTGCCCGGTGCATTCCCTGGCAGACCCCACGCATGCAATACCCACACCCTGCATCGGCATCTGTGCGCTGGATCGCGCCGGGCTGTGCACGGGCTGCCTGCGCAGCGTGGATGAAATCACCCGCTGGTCCACGATGACTCGACACCAACAGAACCATGTCATGCAGCACACGCTGCCGCTGCGCGAGCAGTTGCGGCAATCGCTGCGCGGCTCGCTGGCCGAACACGAGCGCCTGTTGCGCGCTCTGCACCCGCTGGACCAGCCGCCCACCGGCGATGGCTGGAACCGCAGCGAACTGATCGATCTGCTGCCGCCCGGTCCGCCGGTGGAAGCGGCGGTGCTGGCCGGCATCGTGCCACGCCCCGAAGGCGCACAGGTAATTCTTACCCGGCGCACCGAAACGCTGCGCCAGCACGGCGGGCAGGTGGGCTTCCCCGGTGGCCGCACCGAGCCGGACGATCGCGATGCGGTGGCTGCCGCACTGCGCGAAAGCGAGGAAGAAATCGCGCTGCCCGCCGACCAGGTGCAGGTGCTCGGCTATCTGGACCCGTTCGTGACCATCACCGGCTACCGGGTGATGCCGGTGGTGGCGGTGATCGACCCGGCCTTCGTGGCGGTGCCGCAGCCGGATGAAGTGGCCGAAGTATTCGAAGTGCCGCTGGCCTACCTGATGGATCCGGACAACCTGCGCCACGTGGACATCGAGCACCGCGGCCGTGTCCGCCACGTGCTGGAGTACGGCTGGCCCGGCCAGCGCATCTGGGGCGCCACCGCCGCCATTCTCTACAACCTGCGTCGCCGCCTGGAGCAGACCGAATGACCACCCCCCTCCCAACCTGGACCACGCTGGTGGATGCCGCCGATCTGGCCGCAACCCTGGGCCAGGCCGGCACCCGCGTGCTGGACGCGCGCGCCACGGCCAGTACCGCGGTGCGCGTGATGGACGCGCGGTTCGCGCTGGCCGATCCGCAGTCCGGTGCGCAGGCTTACGCGCAGGGGCATCTTCCCGGGGCGCTGCACGCCGACCTCAACCGTGACCTGGCCGACCTGACCAAGACCGGCCAGGGCCGCCATCCGCTGCCCGACAGTGACACGTTCGCCGCCACGCTGGGCCGCTGGGGCATCGCGCCCGATACCCAGGTGGTGGTCTACGACGCTGCGGACGGCAGCATGGCGGCCGCGCGCCTGTGGTGGCTGCTGCGCCTGATGGGCCACACCCGGGTGGCGGTGCTCGACGGCGGCGTGGCGGCCTGGCAGGCCGCTGGCCTGACGCTGACCACCGACCAACCGGTGGTGGAGCCTCTACCGCCCTATCCGGGCCGTTTCGATCGCGCCCAGATTGCCACGGTCGACGAAGTCGCCGCGCGGCTCAAGCATGCGCCGGGGTGGCTGCTGGACGCGCGCGCGGGCGAGCGTTTCCGCGGCGAAGTGGAACCGCTCGATCCGGTGGCGGGCCACGTCCCCGGCGCGGTCAACCGACCGTTCGCGTTGAACGTGGCAGACGGCCGCCTGCGTCCGGCGGCCGATCTGCGCGCTGCATTGCAGCCGTTGATCGGCACCCATGCCCCCGAACAGGTAGTGCTGATGTGCGGCTCGGGCGTCACCGCCTGCCACCTGTTGCTGGCGATGGAAGTGGCCGGCCTGCACGGCGCAAAGGTCTATGCCGATTCGTGGAGCGGCTGGGTCAGCGACGCCTCGCGCCCGGTCGCCACCGGCTGACGCCAGCCTCTGCCCGGCACACCGTCATGCCGGGCTCTGCCCGGCAACCCCGCCACCCGGCAACCCGACTCACCCCCGCAGTTCCTGCAGGGCCACCGCCGCCAACACCCGCGGCCATGGGAACAACGGGCCGGGATCGCGCTTGCGCGGCACCCGCCGATCCGGATCGTCGCTGGCCACTTCCTCGCGCGTGTCCAGCCACTCGTGCCCGGCGATGTACTGCAGGCCCGGCAAGGTCTGGCACAGGTGCTGCAGCAGGTCGATCAGCGCGGCGATCTGGGCATCGGGGTAGGGCTCGTCCATGGCCTGGTGGCGCGAATCCAGCCAGTGCGGGTAGCGCCCGCGGTTGACCAGCTCGATTCCGATCGAACGCGGGTTGTAGCCGCTGACATGGTGCGCCACCCGGTCCACCGCCACGTACTGCACGATGCGGCCGTCACGGTCGATGTAGAAGTGCCCGCTGTTTCCGCTGCCGCTGTCGTACAGCACACGCTCGCCGTACGCGCGCGCCATCGCCAGGTCGGGCAGTTCGGTGCAGTGGATCACCACCAGGTCGATCTGCGCCGGCGCGCGCGCCTGCAGGCTGTCCTGGTAGGGCAGGGGCTGCGGATCGATCGGTGGCGGGGCGCGGCCGGGCATGGCGCGATGCTAGCATTCCGCCATGAACGCTCAAATCGATTCCTGCGCGGTGCGTGCATGAGCCGCGGCCACTGCATCCTTTCCCACGGCTTTGAAAGCGGCCCGGACGCCACCAAGGTGACCGCGCTGGCCGAGGTCGCCCAGCGCCTGGGCTGGACCCATGAACGCCCCGATTACACCGACCTGGACGCCATGCGCGCGGTCAGCAGCGTGGGCGACGTGCGCGCCCGCCTGCAGCGGCTGCTCGACCTGGCCGCCGCGGCCGCCCCGCGCGGCCCGGTGGTGCTGGCCGGCTCCAGCCTGGGTGCCTACATCTCGGCGATCGCCTCGCTGCAGGTCCCCACCCGGGGCCTGTTCCTGATGGTGCCGCCCACCACCATGGGCCCGATGCCGGCCCTGGACGCGGCTGCGGTGCCCACCAGCGTGGTACATGCCTGGCATGACGAGC
Source organism: Stenotrophomonas sp. HMWF003 (assembly GCF_003061285.1). NCBI lineage: Bacteria > Pseudomonadati > Pseudomonadota > Gammaproteobacteria > Lysobacterales > Lysobacteraceae > Stenotrophomonas > Stenotrophomonas sp. HMWF003. The sequence continues at coordinate 9,521 of NZ_QAIW01000461.1, forward strand.
TGATTCCGGCCGCGCAGGTGATCGCCTGGGCCCAGGCTCGCTCGGCGCGGCTGCTGCTGGTCGATGACGGGCACCGGCTGAACAACCACGTCGAGGTGTCGGCGCGTGCGTTCGAGGAATTGCTGCTGTCGCTGTGACGGCGTACCAACCGGGACAGCGCACCGACCAACGCTCGGTACCTGCCGTGCCGTAGCGGCGCACCGATCGATGTTCGGTCCCCGCCGTTCGCTGACGGCGCAGCGACCTGACGTCGGCCCTACCCGGGATCCGGTGCCCCGGTCGCGCCGCCGGGGCGATCCTGCCCCGGTCACGTACAATGGCCCTCCTGGCGCCCGCGCCGGGCTGCTTGCCGTGCCCGAGGGCACCCCTTCTCCGCTGACCTGCGATACCGATCCTGTGAAATTCTTTGTTTCCTGCGCCAAGGGCCTGGAGTACCTGCTTGCCGACGAACTGTTGGCGCTCGGCCTGGACAAGGCCACCGCCACCATTTCCGGCGTCAACGCCGAGGGCGAACTGTCGCAGGCGCTGCGGGTGGTGCTCTGGTCGCGCCTGGCCAGCCGGGTGCTGTGGCCGCTGACCGAGTTCGACTGCCCCGATGAAGGCTCGCTCTACCAGGGCGTGTCGGCGATGGCGTGGGAGCAGCACATCAGCCCCGAGCTGACCCTGTCGGTGGACGCGCACGTGTCCGGGACCGAAATCACCCACGCGCGCTTTGCCGCGCAGCGGGTCAAGGACGGCGTGGTCGACAGCCTGCGTTCGCAGGGCCTGGAGCGGCCGTCGGTCAACACCGAATTCCCCGATGTGCGCATCAACCTGTCGCTGCGCAAGGGCCGGGCCACGATCTCGATCGACCTGGGCGGTGGCCCGATGCACCGCCGCGGCTGGCGCATGGCGCAGAACGATGCGCCGCTGAAGGAAAACCTGGCCGCCGCCGTGCTGCTGCGCGCCAACTGGCCGAAGATCCACCGCGAAGGCGGTGGCCTGCTCGACCCGATGTGCGGCAGCGGCACGCTGCTGATCGAAGGCGCCTTGATGGCCGCCGACGTGGCCCCGGGCCTGCAGCGCCACGGCAGCATTCCGCCGAGCCGCTGGCTGGGCTTCGACCGCGACGCCTGGAACAGCCTGATGGACGAAGCGCGCGCCCGCGAAACCGCCGGCCGCAGCGCTCTCAAGCAGGTCATCCACGGCAGCGACGTGGATCCGCACGCCATCCACGCAGCCAAGCAGAACGCCGAAACGGCCGGTGTGGCCCACGCGATCTGGTTCGGCGTGCGCGACATCACCGATGTGCAGGTGCCGCCGCAGGAAACCGGCTGCGTGGTCTGCAACCCACCCTATGACGAGCGCCTGGCCGCCGACGCGGTGCTGTACCGCCAGCTCGGCGATGCGCTCAAGCGCACGGTGCCGCAGTGGCGCGCCAGCCTGTTGTGCGGCAGCGCCGACCTGGCCTTCGCCACCGGTCTGCGCGCCAACAAGAAGTACCAGCTGTTCAACGGCGCCATCGAGTGCGCGCTGATCGTCTGCGACCCCATCGCGGTGCCGCAACGCGAGAACGCCGGGCAGCCGCGCGAGCTCAGCGAAGGCGCGCAGATGGTGGCCAACCGCCTGCGCAAGAACATCAAGAAGTTCAAGAACTGGCGCACCCGCGAAGCGATCACCTGCTACCGCGTCTACGATGCCGACCTGCCCGAGTACGCCGCGGCCATCGACGTGTACGAAGAAGACGCCGGCGCACGCCGCACCTTCCTGCACGTGCAGGAATACGCTGCACCGGCCACCATTCCCGACGTGGACGTACGCCGCCGCCGCAACGAGCTGCTGTCGGCCGCCCGCGAGGTGTTCCAGGTGCCGGCCGAGCAGGTCGCGCTGAAGTCGCGCGAACGCGGCAAGGGCGGCAGCAAGTACGGTCGTTTCGAGCAGCGCGGCGAATTCGTGCTGGTACGCGAGAACGACGCGCTGCTGCGCGTGAACCTGTTCGACTACCTCGACACCGGCCTGTTCCTGGACCACCGCCCGCTGCGCTGGCACATGGCCCAGGAGGCGATCGGCAAGCGCTTCCTCAACCTGTTCTGCTACACCGGCGTGGCCAGCGTGCAGGCGGCGGTGGCGGGTGCGGCATCGACCACCAGCGTGGACCTGTCCGGCACCTACCTGCAGTGGTGTGCCGACAACCTCGCCTTGAACGGCAAGGGCGGCAGCCAGCACCAGCTGATCCAGGCCGATGCCCTGGCCTGGCTGGAGGCCGAGCGGCACCGCTTCGATGTGATCTTCTGCGATCCGCCGACCTTCTCCAACTCCGCGCGCGCCGAAGACTTCGACGTGCAGCGCGAGCACGTGCGCCTGCTGCGCGCGGCCGTGGCGCGGTTGAGCCCGGAGGGCGTGCTGTACTTCTCCAACAACTTCCGCCGTTTCAAGCTGGACGAGGAAGCGATCAAGGAGTTTGCCGAGTGCAGGGAGATCTCCGCCGACACCATCGGCGATGACTTCGAACGCAATCCGCGCATCCACCGCGCATGGGAGCTGCGCCGCTACGGCGCCTGACGGGAAACGGCCGCATGGACGATCGCCACCTCCACGCCCACGGACTGCTGCTGCGTCCCTTCGAGGACACCGATGCCGCCGCGTTCGCCGCGGCGGTGCGCGAGTCGGCTGAGGGCATGCGGCGCTGGATGCCGTGGTCCTCGGTGGACTACAACGACGGACAGGCGTTGCAGTGGTTCCAGGCCTGCCGCGAGGGCTGGGCGGCGGGCACGGCGTACGAATACGGCGTGTTCGATCCGGGCACCGGTGCGTTTCTGGGCGGCGCCGGGTTGAACGCGATCCGGCACGATCACCGCTTCTGCAACCTGGGGTACTGGGTGCGGCAGGCGGGGCAGGGCCAGGGCGTTGCCACCCGCGTCGTGCAGGCGCTGGCGGCCCATGCATTCGGTCCACTGCAACTGCACCGGGTGGAGATCGTGGTGGCGGTGGGCAACCTGGCCAGCGAGCGGGTGGCGGTGAAGTCCGGTGCGCTGCACGAGTGCGTAGCCCGCAACCGGCTGGTCATCGACGACGTGGCCGCCCCGGCGCACGTGTTTTCGCTGGTTCCGTGACCGGGTAACCCCGTCGCGCCGGGCACAACCCGGCCGCCGGGGGACCGCGTAGAGCCGACCGTTGGTCGGCTACCGTCCGAGGAATATCGATTGCCGGGCAGAGCCCGGCGCTACCCGGCTGTCGGGGGGACCCCGTAGAGCCGACCGTTGGTCGGCTACCGCCCGCGGAATATCGATTGCCGGGCAGCGCCCGGCACTACGTGTCAGCGTGCGAGCAACGCCACCGCCAGCCCGATCACCGGCAATGTCCACGCCAACGGGGCGATCCAGCGCGGCCGGAACGGGTACAGGCCGAAGGCGATCAGCATGCCGCTGACCGTCATCGCACCCAGCCACAGCACTGGACCGGCGGCCCAGCCGTGGTCCCACACGCACAGCGCGAACGACAGCGTCAGCAGCGCCCAGCCCAGCCAACGCCACAGCCGCATGCGGGCCGGGCTGGCCGCGGCCTTGCCGTGCAGGTCCAGCTGGTGCTTGTCCATGGCCAGCGACAGCGCGGTAAAGGCCGAGAAACTCACGGTGAGGGCCAGCAGCATCATGCGTTGGCCTCCGCGTGCGCGCTTTCCTGCGCCTTGGCGGCCGCCGCCGCGGCAACCTGCCGCTTCTTCTTCTCCGCCGCGCTCAGCGCCGGCTGCCAGCGCTGCATGCGCAGCGCGCAGTACGCCAGCACCGCACCGAAGGCCAGCATCACCAGGTCGAACCCGGCCAGCACCCAGTCGCCGTTGCGCAGGGTCACGCCCAGGTGCGCGTGGGTGGTGAGGGCATTGATCACCGGGATCAACAGGAACATCGCCGCGCCCACGTACAGCTGCCACGCCCACATCAGCCGCTTGGGCCAGAGGAAGGCCGCCAGCAGGGCCGCACCCCAGGCGTAGAAGAACACGTTCACTTCGGCATCGGAACGTTCGGCCATCTGCACCGGCAGCAGCCGGTTGCCCCAGAAGTAGGCGGCGAAGGCGATCGGCAGGCCGGCGACCGCGCCGATGTTGAGTGCGTCCACCAGGCGCAGGCCGAACCCGATCTTTCCGCTCTTGGCATGCTTGGGGCGCTCCTTGACCGCCCACAGCACCACGCCGCTGGCCACCATCAGGCAGCCGATCAGCCCGGACAGGAAGAACAGGGCGCGCAGCCCCCAGTCGGCAAAGCGGGCCAGGTGCAGGCCGTACATCACCCCGCGGGTCTGGGTGGCGCCACCGGACAGCGGGCTGGCCTCGATCAGCGCGCCGCTCACCGCGTCATAGCGCAACGACGGCGTATCCACTGACAGCCGCTTGCCGTCGCGCTGGTACACGTCGATCACCGCATTGGCCGCACCCGGGTGGTACAGGGTGAAGCCACTCACCTGGGCGCCCTTCCACTCGGCACGCGCGGCATCCAGCAACTGCTGGATCGGCAGCGCGGTGGCCGTGCCTTCCGAGGGCGTCTCGATGTCGGCCAGGCGTGCGAAGGCCTCGCTGAAGAACGCATCCTCGTCCTTGGGGTAAGCCACGTTCACGCCCCACGGCAGGTACATGAACATCAGGGTGACGATGCCGGTGTAGGTGATCATCGCGTGGTAGGGCAGGGCCATCACCGCGCTGACGTTGTGGAAGTCCAGCCACGACCGCAGGCCCTTGTCCTTGCGGAAGGTGAAGAAGTCCTTGAAGATCTTCTTGTGGGTGATCACCCCGGTGATGATCGCCACCAGCATGAACATCGCGCAGAACCCCACCAGGTAGCGCGCCCAGTACACGGGGATGTAGTGCAGGTCGAAGTGCAGGCGGTAGAAGAAGTCACCGCCGCGGGTTTCGCGCGCGGCCACTTCCTCGCCGGTGCCGGGGTCCACGGTGGCATCACCGAAACGGCCACCGCCACGCCGCCGGCGCTTCTCGCCTTCCGCAGGCGGTTTGACCATCGATTCGGGATTGCGCCAGAACATCCGCAT
>NZ_QAIW01000461.1:14566-22069 GCF_003061285.1 Stenotrophomonas sp. HMWF003
TGCGCGGGTCGGGCAGGGTCACGTTCCAGCTTTCGGCCTGCGGCGCCTTGTGCTGCAGGAACGCAATGGCACGTTCAGCGGCGACCTCGTTGGACACCGTACTGCGCGGCAGCTCCGGGCGCATCCAGCGGCTGATCTCTTCGCGGTAGTAGCTGGCCGTGCCGGCCATGAAAATCAGCAGCAGCAGCCAGCCGACCAGCAGGCCGGTCCAGGTGTGCAGCCACGCCATCGATTGGCGGAATCCGTTTTTCATGCGCCAGCCCTCAGCAGTTCGGTACCCACCCAGAACAGCGCGGTGGGGATCAGGATGCCGACCCACGCGCGCAGCGCGGTACGGGTGGCGAAGGCCCACAACGCCGCGCAGGCGCACAGCACGATGGCCACCAGCATCCCGGTCAACACTGCCTGCCCACGCGCGATCGGCAGGGCCACGGCGAAGAACATCGCGCAGGTGGCGGCCAGCGCGTAGCCGCCGAAGATGGCGGCCAGCGAGCGTGACAACACGCCCAGCCAGGGGCGGGCGAAGAAACTTCCGAAGCGGCTGAACCAGCTGGCGTCAGGCGTGCTGTCCACGGGGAACCTGCAATGTCATGTCGAACAACGGACATCACCGGCCGCGGCCGGTGATGCATGGAAAAGTGGCCGTCCGTGGCCGTGTCGCTGCACGAAGCAACGTTCCCTGGAGAACGGTTACAGCTTCCAGCGCAGGTTCAACATCACGTTGCGCGGCTCGCCCCAGTACACGCCGTTGTAGAAACCGACGTTGCTGTAGTACTTCTTGTCGAGCAGGTTGTTGATGTTGAGCTGGGCCGAGAAATTGTCGTTGAAGCGGTAGCCGGCGAACACATTGACCAGATAGAACGCGTCCTGGGTGATGCGTGCCGATTCGGTGCGCCCGCTGGTCAGGTAGTCGGCGCGCGGCTTGGTGCTGTTGCGGTAGATGCTGCTCTGCCAGGTCACCCCGCCGCCCAGCGACAACCGGTCCCAGACACCGCTGGGCCGCCAGCTGGTGTTCAGGCGGAAGGTGTCGATCGGGTTGGTGGTGTTCTGCAGCACGCCGGCCTGGTTGCGGATGGTCGTATGGGCAAAGCCGGCCGAAACGTTCCAGTTCTCGGTGATGCTGCCCTGGGTTTCCACTTCCCAGCCCCTGACCTTGTTGCCCTTGCCGCTGGAGCGGTAGGCATCGGTGCCATCGGGCAGGGTGCCCGGCGGCACCGAGTCGTCCAGTTCGGCCACGTTGTCCTTGAGGCCCTTGAACACCGCCGCCGAGGCATTGAGCCGGCCGTTGAAGAATTCGCCCTTCAGGCCGGCTTCCCACATGTCCCCGACCACCGGCTCCAGGTAATTGTTGTTGCGGTCGCGGTAGGACTGCGGCTGGAAGATGTCGGTGTAGCTGGCGTAGGCGCTGAGCTGCCGGGTGAAATCGTAGATCAGGCCGAAGTACGGGGTGAGGGAGTCGTCCGGCTTGTAGCCGCCGCGGGTGGTCCCGCTGCGGTTGCCGGCCGCGTCATAGCGGTAGTTCCAGGTACGGGTTTCCCAACTGCCGTAGCGCGCGCCCAGCACCGCCAGCAGCGGATCGGCCAGCTGCAGCCTGGCGGCCACGTAGGCGGCGCGCTGACGCAACTCGTTTTCCGAGGCGATGCGGCCCAACCGCTGGATCGGCAGCTGTGCGACCTGACCGGTCCAGTTGCGCCAGTCCGGCACCTGCGCATAGCTGGCCGGAACGTCGGGGATCTCGATGCCGGGTACCTCACTGTCGCGCACCGACTGGCCGATCCCGGCCACCAGCTCATGTTCCTGCCCGAACAGACGGAACGGGCCGCCGACGTTGAGGTCGAACACGTTCATTTCGCTGCGTTCGGCGAAATGACTGGTGTAGGCGGTAACGCCGGTGCCGTCCGCACGCGGATAGCCAGCCGCGCCGTACCAGACGCTGCCGTCGGTATCGCGCTTGGCCTGGGTGGCGGCGGCCTTGATCGCCCAGCCGTTGCCCAGCTGCTGCTCCAGGCGGGCGAAGGTGGTCTTCTCCACGATCGGCCAGCTGCTCCATTCCGCGGACAGGTTGGTGGAACGGGGCAGGTTGGCCGGCGTGCCATCGGCCCCCCAGTACGGCACCACGCCCCAGGTCACGCCGGTGGTCTTCGGCGACTGGTAGTCATAGCCGACCTCGAACAGGGTGCTGTCGCTCAGGTCGGCCTGCACGATGCCGTAGAACACATCCTTGTCGAGTCTGTAGATGTCGCGGAACGAATCGCTCTGCTGCTTGGCGGCCACGAACCGCGCGCGCACGCGGCCATCCAGGGCGACCGGGCCGCCGATGTCCGCCTCCAGGCGCTGGTTGCCCCAGCGGCCCAGCGTGATCCCGGCGCTCATTGCCATCGTATCGGTCGGACGCTTGCGCACCATGTTGATGGTGCCCGACGGATCGCCGGCACCGGTGGTCAGCCCGGTGGCGCCGCGGACCACCTCGATGCGCTCGTAGATCGCGCTGTCGGTGTTGGTCTTGAGCGACCCACCGAAGGTGTTGAGCATGCCGTCGATCTGGAAGTTGTTGATGGCATAGCCGCGCGAGATGTAGCTGATGCGCTCGCTGTCGGTGACCGACACGTGCACGCCGGTGACCTGGCTCATCACGTCGGACAGGGCGAACAACCCCATGTCGTCCAGGCGCTGGCGGGTAACCACCGTGACCGACTGCGGGGTATGCCGCAACGACAGGTCCAGTTTGGTGGCGGTGCGCGCCTGCTTGACCGTGTACGAGGTCGGGATGTCGCCGTCGGCGGTGACCTTGACCGTGTCCAGCGTGGTGGCATCGCCCGGATCGGTCTCGGCCAGCGCCACCGGTGCATGGCCGGCAAGGGCAGCAAGCAGGGCCAGGCTCAGCAGGGAGGGGCGGATCAGCGGCGATGCGGTTGAAGCGGTCATGGCGGGTTTCCAGGGTGGTAAAGCGGCGTTGCAATCCATTGCGGGCCGCGCTGGGCGTGGCGCCACGTGACAACGTGGTGGGGCAGGGCAGCCTGCATCTCCGGCGGGATTGCTCCGGCGCACCGCTTCGCCGCCATCGGCGATTCGCGGGCACCAGAACGGGTCGTCGAGGGGCGTACACGGGGCGGGACCATGGCGCGACACGCGCTGCCGGGGCCGGAGAGGCTGGGCGTACATCCAATGCGTGAATGATAGTCATTATCATTTCGTTCGGCAAGCGTTATCAAACCGTTCACTCCCTGCCCAAGGCGTGGTCATGCACGCCGGTGCACTGGCAGACTGCAACCTGCCAAGACCGATGCAGACACGTGATGATGGATGGGCTGGAACTGCCGATGATCCGCGACCGCACGCCAGCCCAGCTGGCCACCGACGACACCTGGTGGGCGCACATACGCGCGCTGTACGACCTCGACGATGCGGTGGTGATGCTCGACAACGGGTACTGGGGTGCCATGGCGCGTCCGGTACTGCAGGCCTACCAGCAGGCCACCGCGACGGTGAACGCCGGCAATGCGTGGTTCGGGCGGCGGGCGTTTCCACCGCTGCTGGAACAGGCGCGGACCCGCCTGGCCGAGGTGCTGGGCGTGCACGCCGACGAGATCGCGCTCACCCGCGGCGCCACCGAGGCGATGCAGGTCCTGATCGGCGGCTATCACCGGCTCGCCCCCGGTGACACCGTGCTGTACGCCGACACCGACTACGACAGCATGATCAGCGCGATGCGCTGGCTGCACGTCCGCCGCGGCGTGGCGGCACAGCGCATCGTGCTGCCCGAACCGTTCGACTACGACAGCATCATCGACACCTACCGGCAGGCGCTGCAGCGCTACCCGGGTACCCGCCTGCTGTTGCTCACCCAGGTCAACCACCGCAACGGCATGCTGCTGCCGGTAGCCGAGATCGCAGCGCTGGCACGCGCCGCCGGCGTGGAGGTGGTGCTCGATGCCGCGCATGGCATCGGCCAGGTGGACACCCCGCTACGCGCGCTGGGCGTGGACTTCGTTGGCATCAACCTGCACAAGTGGATCGGCGCGCCGGTCGGCATGGGTGCGATCTACGTGCGGCGCGGCCGCGTGCGCGATCTGGACCCGTACATGGGCGAGGCCGACGATGACAGCATCGACAGCCGCGTCCACACCGGCACGGTGAACTTCGCCGCGTGCATGGCGCTGCCGGTCGCGCTGGACCTGCACCAGCGCATCGGAGTGGCCAACAAGCGCGCCCGGCTGGTGTACCTGCGCAACCTGTGGCTCGATGCGCTACGCGACGACGACCGCGTGCAACTGCTGGCCTCGGCCGATCCACGCCTGTCCAGCGCGATCGCCGCCTTCCGTCTGCGCGGCCAGACCACGCTGGCCGATACCACCGCCACCGCCGAACAAATGGTCCGGCACGCGGGCGTGTTCGTGGTGCCGCGCGACGGCCTGGCCTCCGGCGCCTGCCTGCGGGTAACGCCGGGCATCTTCAGCACGCCGGCGCAGATGGAGGCGTTGGTGGGGGCGGTACGTGCGGTACTGGGGCAGTGACGCTCAGGCTTGCCCTGAGTGGTCCAGCGGCGTGACCGTCAGCCGCACGCCCAGCGCGCCAAGCACGCGCTGCACCGTGTCAAAACGAGGATGCGCACCGGGTTTGAGGGCTTTGTAGAGGCTTTCGCGGCCCAGGCCGGTCGATTCGGCGATGTGGGCCATTCCGCGTGCACGTGCGACGGCCTGCAGGGCATCCTGGAAATGCACCGCGTCGTCGGCGGCCAGCGCCTCGGTGAGGTACAGCGCAATGGCGGCATCGTCGACCAGGTGGTCGGCAGGGTCGAATGCGAGGAGGTGAGGCTTGCGCATGGGGAAATTCCTGGAAAGAGAGCCGTATTGCAGTGCGCGCTAGAGCTGGTCGGCGATCCGTTGCGCCTTCTTGATGTCCGATGCCTGGCTGTCCTTGCTGCCCGCACAGAGCAGGATGATCAATTGCCTGCCACGCCGCGTGAAGTACACGCGGTACCCCGGACCGTGGTGGATGCGCAGCTCGCTGACACGGCCGCCGACCGGCTTGACGTCACCTTCGAGGCCATGGGCCAGGCGCTGGATGCGTTCGGCGATGAACGCGCGCGCCCGCGTGTCGCGCAATCGGCGCAGCCACCTGTCGAAGTCCTCGGTTGCCCGCACCGACGTCATGACGACGGAGTGTATCTGATTGGATACTCGTTGCAAGCGGGCAGATGCCCGCTGCAATCACCGCTTCGCGCAGGCCTTCTTGATCTCGTCTTCAACGCGCTGCGGCGCGGTGCGGCCGAAGGCCTCGCTGATGTCGCGACGCACGCGCAGGTCTTCGCACTTTTCCGGATCCATCGAGCCGTCGATGACCGTACCGCGCACCGCCGGCTGACCGCGGCCGGCATCGGCCTGCATACGCCGGCGGGCGTCGTACAGTTCGCGCTGGGCGCGGGTGCGTTCTTCCCAGGTCAGGTTGGGGTCGCGGGTGATCGGGCGGGTCACGCCGGTGTCCTGCTCGGGCGGGCAGGGCACGGTCTGGTAGATGGTCTGCCCGCCGGCGGCGCATTTGTACACGCGCCCGGCATGGGCGCTGCTGGCCAGCGCGCACAGCGCCAGCGCAAGGATGGTCCTTTGCATCATTCCCCCTGTGGGCCACACCAGCCCGGAATGCGCGGCAGAATACGCGAACCAATTCACAAAAACACCCGGTCAATCCGTCAACCGGGCGGGGTTCCTACCAGTGCATCCACACCGTCAGGGCGTGCAGCAGCAGGCCGATCAGGCCGCCCACCAGGGTGCCGTTGAAGCGGATGAACTGCAGGTCGCGGCCGACGCTGAGTTCCAGCTGCTCGACCAGGTGGCGCTCGTCCCAGCCCTTGACGGTCTGCGCGATGTGCTGCGTAACGCCCTCGCGCAGGCGGCTGGTCAGGCGTTCGGCGCCATCCATCAGGTGCTGGTTGAGCGCATCGCGCAGCGACGGGTCGTCCTGCAGCGCCTGCCCGACCGACGCCAGGCTGCGGCGCAGGTGGCCGGCCAGTGCCGACTCCTCACTGGACAGGTCCGCGCGCAGGCTGGCGTGGATGCGCTCCCACAGGCCCTGCACATACTCCTGCACGGCCGGATGGTCGATGATCTGCTGCTTGATCTGGTCGATCTTCCCGGCCAGCGCCGGGTCGGTGCGCAGGCGCTGGATGTAATCGGCGAGCCAGGTTTCGTAATCGCGCCGCAGCGGGTGCTCGGGCTGGGCCAGGATCTGCTGCAGCTCGGCCAGCACCGCGTGCGCCATGCGCTCGGCCAGGCTGTCGCCAATCTCGTCGATCGGCTTGACCCAGTTCACGGTGCTGGCCAGCTTGGGCCACTCGCGCTGGATGTAGCGCACGATCAGCTCGGACGCGCGCTGCTTCACCGATTCGTTGTCCAGCCACTCGCTGACCCGGGTCAGGCCCTCGTCAAGCACGCGCTGATGGCGGTTGTCGGCGGTGAGCAGGCCCAGCAGCTCGCCGGCCGTGGCTGCGGCATTCCACTGCCGCAGCTGCTGGATCACAAAGCCCTGGATGCTGCGCCGTACCGCCGCCTCGTCCAGGAAGTCCAGCGCCTGCAGTGCCCAGCCGCGGGCCATGTCGGCCAACAGCCGCGACCGTGCCGGGTCGGCCAGCCAGCTGCCCAGCCGGCTGGCCGGGTCGAACACCTGCAACCGCGCCAGCAGCGCCTGCGGTTCCAGGAACTGGTCGCGCACGAACACCGCCAGGCTGTCGGCGATGCGGTCCTTGCTGTGCGGGATGATTGCGGTGTGCGGAATGGGCAGGCCCAGCGGGCGGCGGAACAGCGCCACCACGGCGAACCAGTCGGCCAGTGCGCCCACGGCGGCGGCCTCGCAGAACGCCGACACCCACGCCCAGATGCCACGCTCGCCCTGCAGGTGGCTGATGACAAAGCCGCCCAGCATGGCCAGCAGCATCGCCAGCGCGATCAGTTTGAGACGGCGCAGCTGCGCGCGGCGGGGGTCGGGGGGAGCAATAGGCGTCATCCCCACAGTCTACCTACCCCGGTATGAGCACCCGGTAGTGCCGGGCTCTGCCCGGCAACCAGGCGAATCCAACAGAACGGTAATTCCGGGCTCTGCCCGGCAACCAGGCGAACCCCAACAGAACGGTAGTGCCGGCCGCTGGCCGGCAACCCCGGGGGCTGTCCGCAGGTGCATGGCGCGGTCCGCACCACGAGCAGCCGGGCAGAGCCCGGCGCTACGCGGCGCACCGCTTCACATCACGCGTCGGCGTCGGCCAGCTGCTTGCGCAGCGCCGCCAGCTGCTGGCGCAGGGCGTCGTTTTCCAGCGTCAGCGCGATCACCCGCTGGCGCAGTTCCGCCGGGCCTTCGCCCAGCGCGTTGAGCGCGTCGGCAATCTCGGCTTCGCGGCTGGGGTCCACCTCGGCGTCACCGTCGGCGCTGTGCAGCACCTCCTGCACCGGCTTGCGCGGCTTGCGCTTGGCCTCGCGCACGCGCTTGGCGGCCTGCTTCAGCTCGTCCTTGCCG
>NZ_QAIW01000461.1:22079-24713 GCF_003061285.1 Stenotrophomonas sp. HMWF003
TGCGCTCGATCATCGTGACCTGGCTGCTGCTCAGGCGCGCTTCGCGGGCCATGTCGGCGCGGCTGACCTTCGGTGCCGGCGCCCACGGCGGGCTGTCCTCGTCGCCTTCAGGGCTGGCATCGGCGATCTCGCCATCGCTCTCCTTCTGCAGCTGGGCCTGCTCGGCGCGGTGGCGCTCGGCCAGGATGTCGCGCTTGCGCAGGGCCAGCACGCCGCGCTGGAAGTCGGACACGCTGCGCCGCCCCAGGTGCTGCTCGATCATCCACAGGTGCACGTCGTCCATCGACTGGAAACGGGTGTTCTGCACGGTCTGGAACGGCAGGCCGTGCTTCTGGCAGATGCCGAAGCGGTTATGTCCGTCCACCAGCACATCGCCCCACAGCACCAGCGCATCGCGGCAGCCTTCGGCCAGGATGCTGCGCTCCAGCGCGTCGTGCTCGTCGGTGGTCAGGGGATCGATGTAGGCCTTGAGTTCTTCTTTGACAACAATGTCCATGCAATCCGGTACGCGAGCCAACGTGACCGACCATTGTAATGGGGCGGGGTAGTCGCGTCCCGGTCGCCGGGTTCAGCCAGGCCCTGCGCCATGGGGTATCAGGCGGTGGCGTTGATCATGTCGCCCAGGATTTCCACGATGCGGTCGATCTGCGCCTTGTCGATGATCAACGGCGGCGACAGCGCGATCACGTCACCGGTGCAGCGCACCAGCAGGCTGCCCTCGCGGAAGCAGCGCTCGAACACCTCATAGCCACGTGCGCCGGGGGCATCCTTGCGCGGCATCAGCTCCACCGCACCGATCAGCCCGAAATTGCGGATGTCGACCACGTGCGGCAGGCCGCGCAGGCTGTGCAGCGCCGATTGCCAGTAGTCGCCCAGCTCGATGGCGCGCTCGAACAGGTGTTCCTCGGCGTAGGTGTCCAGTGTGGCCAACGCGGCGGCACAGGCCAGCGGGTGGGCCGAATAGGTATAGCCATGGAACAGCTCGATCGCCGCCGGCGGGCCCTGCATGAAGGCCGCATGGACCGCATCGGACACCAGCGTGGCGCCCATCGGCACCGCGCCGTTGGTGAGCCCCTTGGCCAGCGTCATCAGGTCCGGGGTGACGCCAAAACGCTGCGCGGCAAACGCGTTGCCCACCCGGCCGAAGCCGGTGATCACCTCATCGAACACCAGCAGGATGCCGTGCTGGTCGCAGATCTCGCGCAGCCGCTGCAGATAGCCCGGCGCCGGCAGGATCACCCCGGCCGAGCCGGCGATCGGTTCGACGAACACCGCGGCAATGGTGGAAGCGTCGTGCAGCGCGATCAGCCGCTCCAGGTCCTCGGCCAGCTCGGCGCCATGCCGCGGCAGGCCGGGGCTGAAGGCGTTGCGCTCCAGGTCCAGGGTGTGGCGCAGGAAATCGCTGCCGGCCAGCAGCGCGCCGAACTGCTTGCGGTTGTTGGGCAGCCCGCCAATGGACATGCCGCCGAAGCCGACCCCGTGGTAGGCCTTTTCACGGCCGATGAAGCGGGTGCGCTGCCCCTCGCCGCGCAGGCGGTGGTAGCCCAGCACGATCTTCATCGCGGTATCCACCGCTTCGGAACCGGAATTGCTGAAGAACACATGGTTCAACGGTGCCGGCGCCAGCGCGGCCAGGCGCTGGGCCAGCACGAACGGCAACGGCGTGCCCATCTGGAAGGGCGGGGCGAAATCCAGCGTGGCCGCCTGCTCCTGGATCGCCTGCACGATGCGCGGCCGCGCGTGGCCGGCGTTGCAGCACCACAACCCGGCGGCGGCATCCAGCACCGGGCGGTCGTCGACATCGTGGTAGTACATGCCTTCGGCCCGCACCAGAAGGCGCGGAGACGCCTTGAACTGGCGGTTGGCGCTGAACGGCATCCAGAACGCGTCCATCGCGTCGGGACGCTGCTGGGACAGGGACGACAACGGGTGGTCGGCACGGCGCATCGGCAACTCCGCAGGGAACCGGATGGTCACGACTCTATCGCAGATGCATCACGGCGCGGGGTGAGGACGGTGCGTATAAAGGGGGCCGATATCCACTGCTGGAGCCCCCGATGACCGATGCCCGTACCCGCGAGGAATGGCAACGCCAGGCCGATGCGCTGGTGGTGAATGGCCAGGCCTTCATCGATGGCCGTTACGTGGATGCCGCCGATGGCGCGCGCTTTGCCTGCATCAGCCCGATCGACGGCCGCGCACTGGCCCAGGTGGCCGACTGCGGCAGCGCCGACGTGGAGCGCGCGGTGGCCGCCGCCCGGCGCGCTTTCGATGCCGGGCACTGGTCGCGCGCGGCGCCGGTCCACCGCAAGAAGGTGCTGTTGCGGCTGGCCGACCTGGTCGAACAGCACGCCGACGAGCTGGCCCTGCTGGAAAGCCTGGACATGGGCAAGCCGGTCCGCGACGCGCGCCAGGGCGACCTGCCGGGCGCGGTGCGCTGCCTGCGCTGGACTGCCGAGGCCATCGACAAGGTATACGGCGAGATCGCCCCGACCGCACCGGACACGCTGGGCCTGGTCAGCCGCGAGCCGGTGGGCGTGGTGGCCGCCATCGTGCCGTGGAACTTCCCGTTGCTGATGGCCTGCTGGAAGATCGCCCCGGCGCTGGCAGCCGGCAATTCGTTGATCCTCAAGC
>NZ_QAIW01000461.1:24723-26071 GCF_003061285.1 Stenotrophomonas sp. HMWF003
GCACCCGCGCCGGCGAACCGCTGGCGCTGCACATGGAGGTGGACGCGCTGGCCTTCACCGGGTCCACCGCCGTGGGCAAGCGGCTGCTGCAGTGCGCCGGGCGGTCCAACCTCAAGCGCACCTGGCTGGAGTGCGGCGGCAAGAGCCCGAATCTGGTGTTCGCCGATGCACCAGACCTGGACAAGGCCGCCGAAGCGGCCGCCACCGGCATTTTCTACAACCAGGGCGAGGTCTGCACGGCGGCGTCGCGGCTGCTGGTGCAGCGCTCGATCCAGGACGAATTCGTGACCCGGGTACTTGCGCACGCGCGCCGCATGCAGCCGGCCCATCCGTTCGACCCGGACGCGCCGATGGGCGCGCTGGTGGACGACCGGCACGCCGACCAGGTGCTGGACCACATCAACCGTGGCCAGGCCGAAGGCGCGCGCCTGCTGCTGGGCGGCAAGCGGGTGGAGGTGGTGGCCGGTGGCAGCTATGTCCAGCCCACCGTGTTCGACGAGGTGGATGCCGGGCACAGCATTGCCCGCGAGGAAATCTTCGGGCCGGTGCTGAGCGTGCTCGGCTTCGACCACGAAGCCGATGCGCTGCGGCTGGCCAACGATTCACGCTACGGCCTGGCCGCCGGTCTGTGGACCCGCGACCTCGGCCGCGCGCACCGGGTGGCGCGCCAGCTGCGCGCGGGCAGCGTGTGGGTGAACCAGTGGGACGGTGGCGACATGACCGCCCCGTTTGGCGGCTACAAGCAGTCCGGCATCGGTCGCGACAAATCGCTGCACGCGTTCGACAAGTACACCGAGCTCAAGGCCACCTGGATCCACCTGGGCGAGTGAGCGCGCTGGGCCGGCATGCCGGCGGCGACGGTCACGTCTGCAACCATCGGCCGCAGCGTCGCGCGGCCATGGCAGAATCGGGCAGCTGCCCTTTTGCGTGTGCCCGATGTCGACTCCTGCCGCACCTGCCGCCAATTCGCCCCGCCGCATCCTGCTGGCCAGCCTGATCGGCACCACCATCGAGTTTTTCGACTTCTACATCTACGCCACGGCGGCGGTACTGGTGTTCCCGCACCTGTTCTTCCCCGACAGCAGCGATGGCGCGGCCCTGCTGCAGTCGCTGGCCACCTTCGCGGTGGCCTTCATCGCACGGCCGGTGGGCTCGGCGGTGTTTGGTCACTACGGCGACCGGATCGGGCGCAAGGCCACGCTGGTGGCCGCCCTGTTGACCATGGGCGTGTCCACCGTGGCGATCGGCCTGCTGCCTACGCATGCCAGCATCGGCATCCTCGCCCCGGCCCTGCTGGCGCTGTGCCGGTTCGGCCAGGGCCTTGGGCTGGGCGGCGAGTGGGGCGGGG
>NZ_QAIW01000462.1:0-1757 GCF_003061285.1 Stenotrophomonas sp. HMWF003
GCCGGACCCGTTCGGCCATCGCCACCAGCAGCAACCCATGGCTGTGGCTCCAGCCGGTGCCGATATGCGCCAGCGGGCCGTGCAGTTCCGGGCGGCCGCGGGCGTCGCGCTGCAGCGGCAGGGTGTCCGGCGTGCCACCCAGCTGGTCGGCCAGCAGTACCCGGGCCTGCGGCTCGCCCCGGGTGCCGTTGACGTGCGGCAGGCACCAGACCGTGACCGGGCCGAACTGCCACGGACCGCCGGGAGGGGCCGGCACGGTCATGCCACCACCCGGTGAGGACGGCTGCACGATGATTTCACGGGGGGTGCCGTCAACTGGCCCGGTCGTTCACGCAAACCGGGAGTCACCGCTATGGGCATCATCATCTGGCTGATCGTCGGCGGCATCGTGGGCTGGCTTGCCAGCATCATCATGAAGCGCGACGCGCAACAAGGCATCATCCTCAACATCGTGGTCGGCATCATCGGCGCCCTGCTGGCCGGTTGGCTGTTCGGCGGTGGCATCAACGAAGCGATCACGATCCGTACGTTCCTGTTCTCGTTGATCGGCGCGGTGATCCTGCTCGCGATCGTGAATCTGTTTACGCGTCGAAGCGTCCGGTAACCCACGTACCTGCACCGCTTGATCGACAAGGCCCGGCACTGCCGGGCCTTGTTGTATGTGCGCCGGCCAGCGGCTGGCACTACCCCAACTGCACCCACGCCGGGGCGTGGTCGCTGGGGCGGTCCCAGGTGCGCGGCTCGCGGTCGATGCCCGAGGCAACGGCACGCGCCTTGAGTGCGTCCGACACCAGCGTCAGGTCGATACGCAGGCCCAGGTTGCGGCGGAAACCGGCGGCGCGGTAGTCCCACCAGCTGAACACGCCTTCTTCCTCGCTGTGCAGGCGGAACGCATCGTGCAGGCCCAGCTTCAGCAGCTTGTTGAGGGCGCCGCGCTCGGCGGTGGAGGTCAGGATGTGGTTCTCGTTCCAGACCAGCGGGTCGTTCACATCCCGCGCGTCCGGGGCGATGTTGAAGTCGCCCATGACCACCAGCTCGGGGTAGCGGGCCAGCTCGGCCTCGACCCAGGCATGCACGGCCTCGAGCCAGCGCAGCTTGTAGGCGTACTTGTCGGTGCCCACGTCCTGGCCGTTGACCACGTACAGGTTGATGATGCGCACGCCATTGACGGTGCCGGCGATCACGCGCTTCTGCTCGTCCTCGAACCCGGGAATGCCGATCTGCACGTCCTGCGCCGGTTCGCGCGACAGCAGCGCCACGCCGTTGTAGGTCTTCTGCCCGGCAAACACGCTGCGATAGCCCAGCCCGGTCAGCACCGCGTCGGGGAACTTGTGGTCCTCCATCTTGGTTTCCTGGATACCGACCACGTCCGGCGCGAACGCCGTGAGCCATTGTTCCAGGTGCGGCAGGCGCACGTTGAGCGAATTGACGTTCCAGGAGGCGATTTTCATGGGCGCCATTCTACCGGGTAGCCACCGACGTTAGGCTGTGGCCCCCCCCCGATCGCACGGAACCCCGCCATGGACGCAGATGCCTTCGTAGCCAAGTGGTACGCCGAGAAAGAACAGCTGTTGGCCGCCGCCTGGGCCCCGGGGACGGAATCGGCCGCGCGGATCACCGCGATGGCACTGTCACCCGTGCAGGCGCAGCAGTTGCGGGACGTGCTCGATGGGTTCGCCACCGACGCCATGTACACCCTGCTTCTCGGGCTGGATGGCAGCGCGGCGCTGGGCGGCGACCAGCGCCACTACACCGTG
>NZ_QAIW01000462.1:1767-13084 GCF_003061285.1 Stenotrophomonas sp. HMWF003
ACGCGTGGTTCCACCAAGGCCGGTCCTCGCGCTGACCTCGTCCGCTGCGGGGCGGCGCAACCGGCTGCGGGTCAGCGCACCAGCGCCTTCAGCATCCCGGCGATCTTCGAATACGGCGGTTTGAGCAGGTCGCTGGCGGCCCAGCGCGACTGCCACAGGATCGGCAGCTGCTTGCTGAGCCCGTCGAAGCCGGCGCGGCCGTGGTAGGCGCCCATGCCGCTGGGGCCGACGCCGCCGAACGGCAGGTCGTTGATGGCGAAGTGCAGCAGGGTGTCGTTGACGGTGATGCCGCCGGCCACCACCTGCCCGAGCACACGTTCGACCGTGCGGTTGTCCTGGCTGAAGACGTACAACGCCAGCGGCCGGTCGCGGCCCTGCACCTCGGCCAGGGCGGCGTCCAGGCTGGGATACGCACAGACCGGCAGGATCGGGCCGAAGATTTCCTCCTGCATCAGGTCCAGGTCGGCCGGCGGGTCGAGCACGATGGTCGGCACGATCAGGCGTTCGCGCACGGCGCGCTCGGGATCCACCGTGGCCAGCTCGATCACCGGCACGCCACGTGCGCGGGCCTGGTCCAGGTACCCGCGCAGCCGCTGGTACTGGCCCTCATGGATGATCCGCGTGTAGTCGGTGGCATCGCTGAAATCGCCGTAGCGCGTGCGCACTTGGGTCTGCAGCTGCTGCACCAGCTCGCGCTGGCGGGCGCCATCGATGAGCACGTAATCCGGGGCGATGCAGGTCTGGCCGGCGTTGAACCACTTGCCGGTGGCCAAGCGTGCGGCGGCCTTGTCCAGCGGGTAGTCGCTGCAGACGATGGCCGGTGACTTGCCGCCCAGCTCGAGGGTCAGCGGCGTGAGGTGCTGGGCCGCGGCGGCCATGACCTTGCGGCCGATGGCGGTGGAGCCGGTGAACACCAGGTGGTCCAGCGGCGAGCCTGCCAGCGCACTGGCCAACGCACCGTCGCCCTGCACCACCGCCACGCGGTCGGCGGGAAACACCTCGGCCAGCAGCGCCTGCAGGAACGCGCTGGTACGCGGCGTGTGTTCGGACGGCTTGAGGATGACGTGGTTGCCGGCGGCAATGGCGGTGGCCAGCGGAATCAGCGCCAGGTTGACCGGGTAATTCCACGGCGAGATCACGCCAACCACGCCCAGCGGCACCGCGCGGGTCTGCGCGCGCGCCGGCCAGAACCGCCAGCCCACCCCGACCCGGCGCGGGCGCGCCCAGCGGCGCAGGTGCTTGAGCAGGTGGTCGATCTCGCCGAGCACGGTCATGCCGTCGGCGATCATGGATTCGTGGGGGGAGCGGTGGCCGAAGTCGGCCGAGATGGCGTCGGCCATCTGCGGCAGGCGTGCCTTCAACGCTGCGCGCAGGCGCTGCAGGTCGTCGCGGCGCTGGTCCAGCGATGGGCGGTTGGCCTGCCAGGCCGCGCGCAGGGTGTGCAGGATCGCGGGCAGCGCGGCGGGATCGGTATGGGCGTCACTCATGGGCCGACTATAGCTGGACGCTGCGTGAGCGCGTGTCACCGGTAGTGCCGGCCGCTGGCCGGCAGCCTCGCACGTGTCTCCGAAAGCGCATGGAGAACCGGCCAGCGGCCGGCAGTACGTCGCCTTCGGAAGGGTGTGCGTGGTTGCCGGCCAGCGGCCGACAGTACGTCGCCTTCGGAAGGGTGTGCGTGGTTGCCGGCCAGCGGCCGGCACTACCGGGAACGAAAAGGGCCGCGATCTGCATCGCGGCCCCTTCTTCATTCTGTGTGGCGCACCGTTACTTGGTGATATCCACCCCACGCGTTTCGCGCAGGAACAGGCCGCCCACCACGACCGTCATCAGGGCGATGATGATCGGGTACCACAGGCCGTAGTAGAGGTTGCCGGTACCGGCCACCAGCGCGAAGGAAATCGCCGGCAGGAAGCCACCGAACCAGCCGTTGCCGATGTGGTACGGCAGCGACATCGAGGTGTAGCGGATGCGGGTCGGGAACAGCTCGACCAGGTAGGCGGCAATCGGGCCGTAGACCATGGTCACGTACAGCACCAGCAGCCACAGCATGAAGATCGTGCCGGGGATGTTGACGCGTGCGTTGTCGGCCTTGGCCGGATAACCGGCGGTGGTGAGCGCGGTCTTCAGCTCGGCCCCGAACGCATCGGCCTTGCCCTTGCCCTCTTCC
The DNA here is from genome assembly GCF_003061285.1 of Stenotrophomonas sp. HMWF003. Taxonomy (NCBI): domain Bacteria; kingdom Pseudomonadati; phylum Pseudomonadota; class Gammaproteobacteria; order Lysobacterales; family Lysobacteraceae; genus Stenotrophomonas; species Stenotrophomonas sp. HMWF003. The sequence continues at coordinate 3,935 of NZ_QAIW01000462.1, forward strand.
TTGGTCAGCCCGGCCGCCTCGTAGGAGGTGACCGTGGCACTGCCCACGTTGATGACGGCCAGCGAACCGGCGCCCGTCGGCTTCACTTCATACGGCACGCCAGCCTTGGTCAGCGCAGCGGTGGCCACGTCGCAGGAGCTGGTGAACTTGCGCATGCCGACCGGATCGAACTGGAACGAGCAGGTGTTCGGATCGGCCACGACCAGCGCCGGCGAGTTGGTGCGGGCTTCTTCGATGGCCGGGTTGGCGAAGTGGGTCAGGCCCTTGAAGATCGGGATGTAGGTGACGGCGGCCAGCAGGCAGCCGGCCAGGATGATCTTCTTGCGGCCGATACGGTCGGACAGCCAGCCGAAGAAGATGAAGAACGGCACGCCGAGGGCAAGCGCGGCGGCGATCAGCAGGTAGGAGGTGGTGGCGTCGACCTTGAGCATGCTGCTCAGGAAGAACAGCGCGTAGAACTGGCCGCCGTACCACACCACGGCCTGGCCGGCCGCAGCACCCAGCAGCACCAGCAGCATCAGCTTGAGGTTGCCGCCCTTGAGGCTGTCACGGAACGGGGTCTTGGAGCCCTTGCCTTCGGCCTTCATCTGCTGGAACAGCGGCGACTCGCTCAGCTGCAGGCGGATCCACACCGACACGCCCAGCAGGACGATGGACACCAGGAACGGAATGCGCCAGCCCCAGGCTTCAAAGGCTTCGTTGCCCAGGAAGTAGCGGCAGGCGAGGATGATCAGCAGCGACATGAACAGGCCCAGCGTCGCGGTGCACTGGATGAAGCTGGTGTACAGGCCACGCTTGTCGGCCGGTGCATGCTCGGCCACGTAGGTGGCCGCGCCACCGTACTCGCCGCCCATCGCCAGGCCCTGGGCCAGGCGCAGGATGATCAGGATCACCGGCGCGGCAAACCCGATCGACGCATAGTTGGGCAGCACGCCGACCAGGAAGGTCGAGATGCCCATGATCAGGATCGTGACCAGGAAGGTGTATTTGCGGCCGATGCGGTCGCCGAGGCTGCCGAAGAACGCCGCGCCGAACGGACGCACGAAGAAGCCGGCGGCGAAGGCCAGCAGGGCGAAGATCATGCCCGTGGTTTCGTTGACGCCACTGAAGAACTGCTTGGCGATGATCGCCGCCAGCGAGCCGTACAGGAAGAAGTCGTACCACTCGAAGACCGTCCCCAGGCTGGACGCGAAGATGACCTTCTTGTGTCCCTGGGTAAGCGTGGCTGGTGCGGGTGTCGTTGACATGGGAAGCATCCCCTCGGTAGTGCCGACCGTTGGCCGGCAATCGCAGTGTTGGTGGTTTCTTGTCGGTGCCGACCGTGGGTCGGCACGCATTTTTTAGAAGCTGTACTTCGTGGTGAACTGCAGGCGGTTGATGTCGCCCTTGCGCCCGTCCTCGATCTCGCGCACGCCGTACATGTACTCGGCACCGATATCGACCTTGGGCATCGGCGTGTAGAAGACGTTGCCGCGGATGCTCTGCACGCTCTTGGTCACCAGCGGTCCCAGGCTGCCGTCGTTGTCGTAGTCGCTTCGCGCGTAGATCAGGTTGGTGCGCAGCTTCGGGGTAAAGGCATGGCGCCAGCCCACGTAGCCGGCCAGTACGCCGGTCGGGTTGAGCTCGTCGCGGGCAATGTCGTAGGCGGTGTCGGCGGTGACGCCCAGGCCTACGTAGCGGGCGATGCCTTCGCCGCCACTGACCTGGTAATGCAGCGTGTCGCTGCTGCCCATCACCCACTTGCCGCCCAGGGTCAGGCCGCCGCCGATCTTGTCGGCCTTGGCGCCGGTGGCCTGGTTGTCGATCTGCAGCTGGCGCACCACGCCGCCCACGCCGAAGGTGCCCCAATCGCCCTTCCAGCCGTAACGCAGGGTCAGGTCGGGCAGCGCGCCGCGGTCGGAGTTGCTGGACACGTTGGTCCACGCCCCGGTGATCGGGTTGCGGGTGCCGGTGAGCACGGTGGTTTCCGGGTTTTCCAGCGCGACGCTGAAGCCGCCCTGGGTGTAGCGGATCTGCGCCTGGCGCACGAACAGCACGCCGTCGGTGGGTCCGACGAAGTCGGCGGCTTCCGGTAGCGACGCGGCGTCCATGAAGTTGGACCAGGTCTGGCCGGCCAGCCAGTTGTTCCAGTACATGTACGCATGGCGCAGGGTCACGCCGTAGGTATTGGTGGCGGTCTGGTTGCCCAGCGAGTTGCCGAAGAAATCCATCTCGAAGAACGCGCCGGCCTTGTTGCCGCCTTCGCTGACGTTGTCGATGCCCAGGTTGAAGCGCGAGAACTTGGCGTGGGCGTTGTAGTCCACGTCCGAGCGCTCGCCGCTGCCGCCGGCACCGGCCACCGGGGTCTGGCCCGGCAGGTACAGCGCGCGGCCGGTGGCGTCGTCGGCCAGCTGGCCATCGCCGGTCTGGGTGGCCAGGAAGTCGGCCTTGATGAAGCCACCGATCTTGACCGTGGTGCCCGGCGCGGCGCCCGGGGTAATGGTGGTGACCTGGATCGGCTGCTTGCCGGCCGGCACCTGCGCCGCCAGCGGCTGCTGGGCCTGCACGGTCTTCACCGCGGTGACGTCGGTCTGCGCCTGGCTGATCTGGGTCTGTTGCTGCTGGCTGGTACTGACCAGCATCTGCACCTGGCGCTCCAGCTCGGCGATGCGTGCTTCCAGCGCCTTCTCTTTGGCGGTATCGGCGAATGCGACGCCTGGTGCGATCAATGCAACGAACAGGGCGGCCGCCAACGGCCGGCGTGTCGTCTTCAGTAAACGGTGGCTCATGTTGCCCTCTCTCCCGGGTGGCAATGCGAACGCCGCGCTGGGCACGGTCGAGCCGACAGTGGGGCCGCCGCGCCCGCACCGGCTATTGGCCATTAGTCGTACTCGCCCGTTGGGCGAGCACGACCCGGACGCCGCAGGCGGACGCCAGGTGACGCAGGCACCTGGGCAGGTACCGACCGTTGGTCGGCACGCTTTTCATCCCCCACCCCAAAGCCCACCAGCGAACAGCCCTGCCGAATCGCCCGCGACGGGCGCCCCGACGGCTCGGCACACCACCCCGCACGACCTACGGTGGCACGCCACCGCGTTCGACCATGGTCTAAGCACCCAGTCACCGCGAAGGGGGGTGGATGCGGCAAACTGAGGGTGAGAGATCGCAGCTTATGTTGCGATCGCACAACCCAAGTCCTGTTGCAAGTGAGGGTGCCATGGCCGATCTTTACCCCGTCAAGGCGGATTTTTCCGCCAAGGCGCGCATTGACAAGAACACGTACGAAACGCTTTACCGTGAATCGATCGAGCACCCGGATGCTTTCTGGGGCAAGGCCGCGCAGCGCCTGGAATGGTTCAAGTCGCCGACCACGATCAAGAACGTCAGCTACAACCTCGACGATTTCCGCATCAAGTGGTTCGAGGACGGCGAGCTCAACGCCAGCGTCAACTGCCTGGACCGCCAGCTCGCGCAGCGCGGCGACAAGGTGGCGCTGCTGTTCGAACCGGACAGCCCGGATGCACCGTCGCAGGGCGTCACCTACCGCGAGCTGTACGAGCGCGTGTGCCGGCTGGGCAATGCACTGCGCAACCTGGGCGTGCAGAAGGGCGACCGGGTCACCATCTACCTGCCGATGATCGTCGATGCCGCCGTGGCCATGCTCGCCTGTGCGCGCATCGGCGCGGTGCACTCGGTGGTGTTTGGCGGCTTTGCGCCGAACTCGATCGCCGACCGCGTGATCGACTGCGCCAGCAAGCTGATCATCACGGCCGACGAAGGCCTGCGCGGTGGCCGCAGGATTCCGCTCAAGGCCAACGTGGATGCGGCGCTGAAGCTGCCCGGCACCACCACCGTGGAGACCGTGCTGGTGGTCCGCCACACCGGCGGCGCGGTGGACATGCAGGCCCCGCGCGACCGCTGGTTCCATGACGTGGTGGACGCGCAGCCGGCGCAGTGCGAACCGGAGCGCATGAACGCCGAAGACCCGCTGTTCATCCTGTACACCTCCGGGTCCACCGGCAAGCCCAAGGGCGTGCTGCACACCACCGCCGGCTACCTGCTGTATGCGTCCTACACCCATGAAGCGGTGTTCGACCTGCGCGAGGACGACATCTACTGGTGCACCGCCGACGTGGGCTGGGTCACCGGCCACAGCTACATCGTGTACGGGCCGCTGGCCAACGGCGCCACCTCGCTGATGTTCGAAGGCGTGCCGAACTTCCCGAACACCTCGCGGTTCTGGGAGGTGATCGACAAGCACCAGGTGACCATCTTCTACACTGCGCCCACCGCCATCCGCGCGTTGATGCGGGAGGGCGAAGCGCCGGTGAAGCGCACCTCGCGTGCATCGCTGCGCCTGCTGGGCAGTGTCGGCGAGCCGATCAATCCCGAAGCCTGGCGCTGGTACTACGAGGTGGTAGGCGACAGCCGCTGCCCGATCGTGGATACCTGGTGGCAGACCGAAACCGGCGGCATCCTGATTTCGCCGCTGCCCGGTGCGGTGGACCTCAAGCCGGGGTCGGCCACCCTGCCCTTCTTCGGCGTGCAGCCGGCGCTGGTCAATGCAGAGGGCGAGATCCAGGACGGCCCCACCGAAGGCAACCTGATCATCCGCGATTCGTGGCCGGGCCAGATGCGCAGCGTGTACGGCGACCACCAGCGCTTCATCGACACGTATTTCCGCACCTACCCGGGCAGCTACTTCACCGGCGACGGCTGCCGTCGCGATGAAGACGGCTACTACTGGATCACCGGCCGCGTGGACGATGTGATCAACGTGTCCGGCCACCGCATCGGCACCGCCGAAGTGGAAAGCGCGCTGGTCTCGCACCCGAAGGTGGCCGAGGCGGCCGTGGTCGGTTTCCCGCATGACATCAAGGGCCAGGGCATCTATGCCTATGTCACCCTGATCGCCGAGGAAACACCGAGCGATGAACTGCACAAGGAACTGATCGCCTGGGTGCGCAAGGAGATCGGACCGATCGCCGCGCCCGACCACCTGCAGTGGGCACCGGGCCTGCCCAAGACGCGCTCGGGCAAGATCATGCGCCGCATCCTGCGCAAGATCGCCGAGAACGCGCCGGACCAGCTGGGTGACACCTCGACCCTGGCCGATCCGTCGGTGGTGGCCTCGCTGGTGGAAGAGCGCAAAGTGAAGTGAGGGGTCGCCCCATCGCATTCGCGCTGTCGCTCCCACGGTCCGCAAGTGGACCGTGGGCCCCTTCTCACCATCACCCACACCCCCGCCGCTACGCGGCCGCCCCCTGACTCAGGGGGCTGTCGTCTCGATACACTCGTTCCGTTTCAGCGTGTTACCCCTTTCGCAACATGGCCCCCACCATGCCTACCCTCCTGATTGCCGACGACCACCCGCTGTTCCGGGAAGCCCTTCGCGGGGCCGTGCAACGCGTCATTCCCGGCGTGCAGCTGTTCGAAGCCGACAGCGTGGAAGCGCTGTACCAGCTGGCCGACCAGCACACCGACGCCGACCTGGTGCTGATGGACCTCAACATGCCCGGTGCGCAGGGCTTCAATGCCCTGGTGCACATGCGCGCCCTGCACCCGCAGCTGCCGGTGGTGGTGGTGTCCGCACGCGAGGAACCCACGGTGATGCGGCGTGCGCTGGACCATGGCGCGTTCGGGTTCATTCCCAAATCCGCCGATTCGGACACCATCGGCCATGCGCTGGGCACCATCCTCGATGGCGAAACCTGGGCCCCGCCGGAAGCGCACAACGTGCCGCCCACCGGGCGCGAGGAGCGCGAGATCGGCCAGCGCCTGCGCGAACTCACCCCGCAGCAGTTCCGCGTGCTGCAGATGCTGGGCGCCGGCCGGCTCAACAAGCAGATCGCCTATGACCTCAACGTGTCCGAGGCGACGATCAAGGCCCACGTCACCGCGATCCTGCGCAAGCTGGGCGTGACCAACCGCACCCAGGCCGTGCTGATGGCCGGCAAGCTGGCCATCGACGACGAACAGATCGTGTTGCCGCCGGAAGAGGAGTGAGGGCACCGCCCGGATCGGTGGCGTAGAGCCGACCGTTGGTCGGCTGCACAGCCCGATCAGGCCGCGCAGCCGACCAACGGTCGGCTCTACCCGCCCCCGCTTATAGCCGGGGCTATGAAAGCCAGCGTTGCCTGCGCAATTGCCGGCAAATGCTCGTTCCGGCGGACCCGGTGCTAAGCTTCGCGTCCCCTTGGGGAGTAGCCGGATTCCTGCTGCAGGAATCGCCCGCATCAACATACTCGGCCAGTGCGCCGTGGTGCGGGTAGCCATCGTGGTTGGCGAGACCAGCGGTCCGCGTGCGCAACGACAGGTTGGGCGCGTTCGCGGTCCGTTGCTCGCAATCGCCCGACCTGCCGTGTACCCCAATGTCCCCCCTTTCGATCCTGCTGATCGGCTTTGCCATGTCCACCGATGCCTTCGCTGCGGCGATCGGCAAAGGCGCGGCCATGCGCAAGCCACGCTTCCCCGATGCGCTCCGCGCCGGCCTCATTTTCGGTGTCATCGAAGGCATTACGCCGGTGATCGGCTGGTTGCTGGGTCGCGCCGCCCTGCAGTACGTCGAAGCGTTCGACCACTGGATCGCCTTCGGCCTGCTCGGCGCGTTGGGCGTGCACATGATCATCAACGGCATCCGCCCCGATGATGGTGCCGAGGACGAAGACACCAGCAAACACCACGGTTTCTGGCGCCTGGCGGTCACCGGCTTTGCCACCAGCATCGATGCGATGGCGGTCGGCATCGGCCTGGCCTTCCTGGATGTCCACATCGGCGTGATGGCGCTGGTGATCGGCCTGTGCACCTTCACCATGGTCACCGCCGGGGTCATGCTCGGCCGCGTGCTGGGCAACATGGTCGGCAAGCGCGCCGAGATCATCGGCGGCCTGATCCTGATCATCATCGGCTCGACCATCCTGTACGAACACCTCAGCGGCGCCATGGGCTGATGCGCCGGGCCCCACCGCCGCGCGGCTACATGTCCCCGCGCGGCGCGTGGAAGGCGGCCAGGAAGGCGCGCAGCGAGGCCGGCTTGATCGGCTTGGTCAGCAACCGGTAGCCGCGCTCGCGCGCCATCCGCTTCAACTCGTCGCGCCCGTCGGCGGTCAGCAACGCACCGGGAATCGCACGCCCGGCCTTGTCGCGCAGCGCCACCAGCGTGTCCAGGCCATCCAGCCGGTCGTGCAGGTGGTAATCCACCAGCATCACGTCCGGATGCAGGTCCACTTTCTCCAGCGCCTGGTCCACGGTGCTGGCGGTGATCACCTCCACTCCCCACCGTCCGAGCAGCGCGCGCATGCCGTCCAGGATTTCCTGGTCGTTGTCCACGCACAGCACGCGCATGCCGGCCAGGGAATCGGTGCGGGTCGGGGCGGGCGTCGGCGAGGCCAGGGCCGACTGCGGCAGCACCGGCGCATCCACCCGCGGCAGCATGATCGAGAACATGCTGCCGCTTCCCACCCGGCTGCGTGCATTGAGCCGGTGGTCGAGCAGGCGCGAGATGCGCTGGCAGATCGACAGGCCCAGCCCCAGCCCCTGCTCGCCCCAGTCGAAGGGCTGCTGGTAGCGGTGGAACTCGTCGAAGATCTGCTGCATGTGGTGCTCGGGAATGCCCGGCCCGGTATCCCAGACCTGCAGTTCCACCTCGTTGCCACGGTGGCGCACCGCCAGCACGATCCGGCCCTGCCGCGTGTAGCGCAACGCGTTGGCCAGGAAGTTCTGCAGCACCCGGCGCAGCAGCCGGCGGTCGCTGCGGATCCAGGCCGGGCGCGCGAACAGGTCCAGGCGCAGCCCGCGACCGGCCGCCACCGGCGAGTACTGCGCGGCCAGCTCGCGCATCAGCACGCTCACGTCGAAATCGCCGATCACCGGGTGCAGGCCGCCCGCGTCCAGCCGCGACACGTCCAGCAGGCCGTCCAGCAGCTCCTCGGCGGCGCGCAGCGAGGCATCCACGCGCTCGGCCAGGTGGCGCTGCTCTTCGTTGTTGTGGTGGCTCTCGCGCAGCGCGGAGGCGAACAGCCGCGCCGCGTTCAGCGGCTGCAGTACGTCGTGGCTGATCGCCGCCAGGAAGCGCGTCTTGGACTGCTGCGCCACCTCGGCTTCGTGCGAGCGCTCGGCCACGCGCTGTTCCAGGGTTTCGTTGGCTTCCAGCAGCGCTTTTTCGGCGTGCTTGTAATCGGTGATGTCGTTGTAGCTGGTGACATAGCCGCCGCCGGGCAATGCCTGGCCGCGCATTTCGATCACCTTGCCGTCGCTGCGGGTGCGCTCGAAGATGTGCGGCGAACCGGCGCGCATGTAGCCGATGCGTCGGTTGATCTGCACGTCGATGTCGCCCTCGCCCAGCTCGCCGCGTTCGGCGTTGTAGCGGATCAGGTCGGCCACCGGGCGGCCCACGTACAGCATGCCGTCGGGGTAGCCGAACATCTGCTGGTAGCGGCGGTTCCACGCGGTCAGGCGCATGTCCGGGTCGACCACGCTGACCCCGGCGCTGATGTTTTCCAGCGTGGTGGACAGGATCTCGCGGTTGAAGCGGAGCTCCTGGCCGGCTTCGTCCAGCACCGCCACCACTTCGCCCAGGTCCATGCCCGAACCCCGCAGCAGGCTGGTCAGCAGCAGCCGCGCCGAGGCCGCGCCGATCGAGGCGGCCAGCAGGCGCTCGGTGAACTGCACCCAGGCCCGGTCGGCCGGCGCGGACGCCTGCAGCTCGCGGCCCATCGACTGGGCCTGCTCGAAGAACGAGCGCCGCGCATGGCGGTCGCCGACCACGCGCGAGGCCAGTGCCAGCAGGTCTTCCACGTGCACATGGCCCGGCCACGCCCCGGCCACCGACGGCCGCTGCGCATACGGGTCCAGGAACGGCGCCGCACGCAGGCGTTCGTCCACGCCCGGGCGCCAGCGCACCGACACCAGCAGCATCGCCGCGGCATTGACCAGCAACGACCAGAACGTGCCATGGGTCAGCGGGTCCCAGCCGCTCATGCCGAACAGGCGCTGCGGCCGCAGCCAGTCGATGCCGAACGGCCCCTGCACCAGCCATGCCGCGTCCATCCAGCCGGCATGGGTCAGCGCCGGCAGCAGCAGCGTGTACACCCAGGTGGCAAAGCCGAGCAGCATGCCCACCTCCACGCCTCGGCGGCTGGCCCCGCGCCAGTACAGGCCGCCGATCAGCCC
>NZ_QAIW01000462.1:13094-13422 GCF_003061285.1 Stenotrophomonas sp. HMWF003
TGCGCCACCGCCGCGAACGCCATCAACCCGTACGAGGCCAGCGTGCTGTCATTGCTGCTGCCGCGATAGTAGCTGTAGGCGGCCAGCGCCAGCAGCAGGATGGCGGTGCGGCGGATCCACAGCACCCGCGAGGCCACGTCGGCCGCCTCCTGGTGGTCGCCACTGCGGCGCAGCAGCACCGGCATCACCAGGTCGTTGCTGACCATGGTGGCCAGCGCGATGGAGGCCACGATGACCATGCCGGTGGCCGCCGAGAAGCCGCCCACGTAGGCCACCAGCGCCAGGAACTTGCGGCCCTCGGCCAGCGGCAGGGCCAGCACCATGCTGT
>NZ_QAIW01000462.1:13432-16547 GCF_003061285.1 Stenotrophomonas sp. HMWF003
CGCGCACGTCGCCGCACTCCACCACGGCCACATGGAACTGGCGCGGCAGGCAGATGATGGCCAGGAAGCTGAGCAGGGTCTGCGAGATGAACCCGACCGGCGGCAACCCGGCAAACAGCGTATGCGCCGACTGCAGCACCGCGTCGGTGCGGTCGTTGAGCCACAGGTAGGCGAACAATCCCAGCGCCACCATCGCGATCAGCTTGATCAGCGACTCCAGCGCGATGGCCAGCATCATGCCGTGGTGATGCTCGGTGGCATCCACCTGGCGGGTACCGAACAAGGTGGCAAACAGCGCCATCAGCAGCGCCACGTACAGCGCCGGATCGGTGAAGAAGCCGGTGGGCCCGACATTGCCGGTAAGCACCTGCAGGCTCATCGCCACGGCTTTGTACTGCAACGCCAGGTACGGCACGATGCCGATCAGCGCGATCACCGCCACCAGCGCGGCCAGCCGCCGCGAGCGCCCGAACCGCGAGGAGATGAAGTCGGCGATGGACACCACGTTCTGGCTGCGCGCGATCAGCGCCAGGCGCTCGATGATGCGCCAGCCGAACAGCCACAGCAGCAGCGGCCCCAGGTAGATCGGCAGGTAGCCGATGCCGTTGCGCACCGCCGTGCCCACCGCTCCGTAGAAGGTCCACGACGAGCAGTACACCGCCAGCGCCAGGCTGTAGACCACCGGCCGCAGCCAAGGCCGGTCGGGGTACATCGGGCGACGGTCGCCCCACCACGCCACGCCGAACAACAGCGCGGCATAGGCCACCGATACCAACAGCAGAATCCAGCTGGAGACCACGAGGTGATTCCGTCAGGGTAAACAGCAGTAGATCACGACCGTTGGCCGTGATGGAAACATCGCCGCCGGCACCCACCGGGGCGGTGACGCCCATCGCCCCGCCGGACCGATCACGCCCGCGCCCCACCGGTAGGTCACGACCGTTGGCCGTGACCGCCCCGGGTCATTCCGCCGGAACGCCCATTTCCTTCAGCAGCTCGGGGGCCGGGTACACCTTGGCCAGCAGCCAGCGCAGGTAGCGCATGTCCACGTGCACGGCGCGCTTGTAGCGCGGGTCGAACCACCAGCTGGCACTCACCGATTCCCAGTTGCTGTCGAAGTTCAGCCCGATCAGCTCGCCCTTGGCGTTGAGCACCGGCGAGCCGGAATTGCCGCCGGTGGTGTCCAGGTTGGTCAGGAAGTTGACCGTCTGGGTCTTCAGCACCGGGTCGGCGGTGGAGCCGAAGTCGCCCTTGGCGATCGCGGCCAGCAGCGGCTTGGGCGCATCGAACGGGTAGGCGTTGGTGTTCTTCTCGACGATGCCGGCCACGGTGGTCACCGGGTCGAAATGCACCGCATCGCGCGGCGACAGCGCTTCCACCTTGCCGTAGCTGATGCGCAGCGTGCGGTTGGCATCGGGGTACACCGCGCGCCCCTGCTTGGCGCGCCAGGCAAACAGCGCCTGCATGTAGGCCGGGCGCAGGCGCAGCTGTTCACCGGCGCGTGCCTTGCTCTGGTCATCCAGGCGCAGCTGCGCGGCCACCAGCGGGCCGGCCAGGTCGATCAGCGGGTCGCGCGCCAGCGGCTTGCCGTCCTTTGCCGCGGCAAACCGCGACAGGCGCTGGGCTTCGTCGCCCAGCGTAGTGCTGGCGTACAGGCCGTCCAGCGCCTTGGCCAGCGCTGCAGGGGTGCGTCCGAAGGCAGCGTCGAACTCGGGCACGCGCTGTGCCTCGGGCAGCTGCTGGTAGCGGGTCAGCAGCGTGGTTAGCACGGCCTTTTCCACCTCGGGCGAATAGCGACGCTGCACCTGCTTCAAGGTGCCTTCGATCAGCGCCAGGTCGCGCTGCTGGTAGCCGCTCTCGCGCTCGGCATCGGGCTTGGCCGATTCGATGCGCAGGCGTTCCAGGGTCAGCGCCGACCGCAGCAGCTGGCTCTGCGCCGACAGCAGGTCCAGCAGCAGGTCGCGTTCGCCGACCGACGCGCCCTGCGACAGCGAGCCCAGCAAGGCCTGGATGTCGTCCTTGTACCTGGCATCGGTGGCCGCGAGCATCGCGCCTTCATCGCTGGCGCGCTGGGCCTTGGCGTCGCTGCGCAGCAGGCCTTCCAGCTCGCCGGCGGCGCGCTTGCGGTTGTTCTTCAGCGACTGCAGCTGCGAGGCGTAGCGGGTCCGCGCCTGCGCGTCCTTGGCGGTGGCCGCCTCGATGGTGTCGATCATCTGCTGGAACACCGCCACCCGGCGCGGCAGCACCGCGTCGATCTGGCTGGCGAACTCGGCGGCGGTCCGGTGCCGGTAGGTGATGCCCGGGTAGCCAGCCAGCATCGCGTAGTCGCCCGTCTTCGGCCCGTCGATGGCCATCTTCAGGTGCGCCGGCGGCTGGTAGGGCACGTTGTCCGGGCTGTACGGCGCCGGCTTGCCGTCCTTGCCCACATAGGCACGCAGCAGGGTGAAGTCGCCGGTGTGGCGCGGCCACATGAAGTTGTCGATCTCATCGCCATAGTTGCCGATCGCGCGCGGCGGCGCGTACACCAGCCGCACGTCGCTCAGCTCCAGCTGGCGGATGCGGTAGAAGTCGGTGCCGTAGTACATGTCGGCCACGCTGCAGCGCACGTTGCCCTCCTTCTCGCAGTCGGCCACCAGCTGCTTGCTGGCGCGGTCGACCGCATCGAAATAGGCGCGCCCGGTCTTGCCGCGCGCGTCGCGCAGCACCGCGTCGGTGACCTTGTCGAAACCGGTGGTGACCAGCACGCGGAAGTCCGGGTTGGCCGCGCGTTCGTCGCTGCGGCCTTGGGCGATGAAGCCGTTGTCGATCAGGTTGTGCTCGGGCGAGCTGTTGTACTGGATCACGCCCATCGCCACGTGGTGGTTGGTCAGCAGCAGGCCGTCGGCGGACACGAACGAACCGGTGCCGCCACCGGCACGCACCACCGCACTCAGCGGCGGCGCGGTGACGTTGGCCAGGTCGGCCGGGTCGCCCTTGAAGCCGGCCGCCTTCAGCGGCTTGGCCAGGTCCGGCAGCTGGGTCGGCATCCACATGCCTTCATCGGCGTGGGCGCCGGCGGCGAGGGTAAGGCCGAGGGCCAGCGCGGCAGGAAGGGTTTTGCGACACAGCATGAGAA
>NZ_QAIW01000463.1:0-2461 GCF_003061285.1 Stenotrophomonas sp. HMWF003
CCGTACGGGCGGCGCGTGCACGACCCGTGGGCGCTGGCGATGGCCGCGCGCATCCGTGAACGCTGGGGCGTGGACCCGGCGGTCGTGGCCAGCGACGATGGCATCATCGCGCGGATTCCAGATACCGCCGGCCGCCTGCCCGGCGCGGACCTGTTCCTGTTCGAGCCGGAACAGGTGCGGCGCGAGGTGGCCCGTGCAGTGGGGACATCGGCGCTGTTCGCGGCCCGTTTCCGCGAATGCGCGGCGCGTGCACTGCTGCTGCCGCGCCGCAGCCCGGGCCGGCGTTCGCCGCTGTGGCAGCAGCGCCTGCGGGCGGCCGAACTGCTGGCCATCGCACAGCGGTACCCTGACTTCCCGATCCTGATCGAAGCCGCGCGCGAGTGCCTGCAGGACGTGTACGACCTGCAGGCGCTGGGCGCGTTGATGCAGCGCCTGGCCGAGGGCAGCGTGGACATCGCCGAGGTCACCACCGAGGTGCCGTCGCCGTTCGCGGCGAACCTGTTGTTCGGCTATGTCGCCGAGTTCATGTATGGCACCGACGTGCCGCTGGCCGAGCGCCGCGCGTCGGTGCTGTCGCTGGATGACGGCCTGCTGGCCGACCTGCTCGGGCAGGTGGACATGGGCGAGCTGCTGGACGCGGCCGTGGTCGACCAGGTCGGCGCGGAGCTGCAGCGCCTTGCACCGGCGCGGCGCGCGAAGGGCAGGGAAGGCGTGGCCGATCTGTTGCGCGAGCTGGGGCCGCTGGCGCTGCCGGAGGTGGCGCGGCGTCTGGTGGACGGCGACGCGGCCCTCGACCACCTGCGCGCCCTCGAACGCGACCACCGCGCCCTGCGCATCACGCTGGCCGGCAGCGAACACTGGGCCGCGGTGGACGATGCCACGCGGCTGCGCGATGCGCTGGGCGTCGCCTTGCTGGCGCTGCCACCGCATGCCGTGTTGCCGCCGTCCAACGATCCGCTGGGGGACCTGCTGGCCCGTTACGCGCGCACGCACCGGCCCTTTACCACCGCACAGGTGGCGACCGCATTTGGCGTGGGCGTGGTGGTGGCCGATGCGGCGCTGGACCAGCTGCAGGCGAAGGGCAAGGTACTGCGCGGCAGCTTCGGCGTGGTCCGCCAGGAACAGGATGCAGCCGATGGCGTGCCCGCACCGCTGGCGCTGGCCCACCACGAATGGGTGGCTGACGACGTGCTGCGCCGGCTGCGCATGCGCTCGCTGCAGGCGGCGCGCGCGGCCACCCGGCCGGTCGGACAGGACGCCTACGCGCTGTTGCTGCTGGAGCGGCAGGGGCTGGTGCCCGACGCGGCGCCGACGGCGCGCCTGGCCAACGTGTCGGCAGCCGCGCTGCACGGCATCGAGGGGGTGGCGCGGGTAGTGGAACTGCTGGCCGGCGTGACTGCCCCCGCATCGGTGTGGGAGAGCCAGATCCTGCCGGCCCGCGTGGGCGACTACGCACCGGGAATGCTCGATGAGCTGCTCGCCACCGGCAGCGTGCTGTGGGCCGGTCATGCGCGCATCGGCGACGATGACGGGCTGGTGTCACTGCACCTGCAGGAGGTCGCGTTCGAGACCCTGCCGGTGCCCACTGCGGTGCGCGATCTCTCGCCGTTGCAGCAGGCCATCGTGGCGGTGCTGGGCGATGGCGGCGCGTACTTTGCACGCCCCCTGGCGGTGGCCGTGCAGGGCCGCCTGGCCGCAACCGCATCGGAACAGCACGCCGCCCCTGTGGTCACGCCAGACACGTTGCAAGCGGCGTTGTGGGACCTTGTCTGGGCCGGCCATGTCACCACCGACATCTGGTCGCCGTTGCGCGGGCTGGCCGGTACGCGCGCACCGCGTCCCCGGGTGGTGCGGCACACCCGACGGCAGCGCGATCCGCGCTGGATCGACATGGCCGGGCCGCAGGACCCCGCGGGTACGTCGCCGGCGGCGGCCGTGAGCTTCGCCGCACCCGCCCTGACGGGGCGCTGGTCGTTGCTGCCGCGTGAAGCCGCCAGCGACACCGTGCGCGCGGTGGCACTGGCCGATGGCCTGCTGGACCGGCATGCCATCGTCACCCGTGGCGCGGCGGTGGCCGAGGGCATCGTGGGAGGATTTCCGGCGCTGCAGCAGGTGTATCGCGGCATGGAAGATGCCGGCCGCGTGTTGCGCGGTCGCTTCGTGACGGGCCTGGGCGGGGCGCAGTTCGCCGAACGCGCCACGGTCGATCGCCTGCGCGCCATCGCCGACACCCTGCACGCGGCACCGTCGCCGGTGGTCGTGGGGCTGTCAGCGCTGGACCCGGCAAACCCTTTCGGCAGCGTGCTGCCGTGGCCCGCGCATGCGGCCACCCTGCGCCCGGTGCGGCGCGCCGGCGCGCTGGTGGTGATCGGCGCCGGGCGCCCGCTGATGTACCTGGCACAGGGCGGACGCCAGTTGCTCACGTGGTTCGACGCGGCGCAGGCCAGCGCCGATCTCACCC
>NZ_QAIW01000463.1:2511-2730 GCF_003061285.1 Stenotrophomonas sp. HMWF003
CGCGCTGCGGCGTGGGCGGCGGGGGCGCTTCACCCTGGAACTGCTCAACGATGCTCCGGTCGGTCGCGACGCGTTGACCGACGCGCTGCGGGCCGCCGGGTTCCGCGGCGCGCCCCGGGGGCTGGACTGGGAAGGCTGATCGAGCGCGGTTTACCTGACCGCCACCAGTTGCTGTTTCGATACCGGACGCAATGCGAGTTTGTAGGTGATGCTGGTGAT
>NZ_QAIW01000463.1:2753-4346 GCF_003061285.1 Stenotrophomonas sp. HMWF003
GCGCTCGTCCATGACGCCGGTGTGCTGGTACTTCGGTGCGCAGTTCAGGAACGTGGTGCTGAACTCCGGACCGGGTTGCGCTGGCCGGTGCGAACGCACGGTGCCGGACAGCGCCAGCGGAATCTCGTTGCTGGCCGCGTCCACCCGCTCCCAGGCCGCATCGTAGTGGTCCAGTGGGTAGAAGAACGCATCCCACGCCACCCGTTTCTTGCCCAGCCGCAGCACCACGCGGGCATCCAGCAGCGCGTCGTCGTCGCACATCGCGCGCAGCACCAGCAGCGCGTTCACGGTGCGCAGGTGGGCCTCCAGCGCCGACCCGCCGCCCCGCTTCAGATCCTGGTGCAGCGGCAGCAGGCGCAGTTCAACGCGGCCGTCGTCCAGCCGATGCAGCAGCGCCGGGTCGAGGGTGCTGGCGAGCAGCGCATCCAGGCGGCCGGGCACGTTGTAGCGGCAGGTCGGCGCATGCTCGGCGTCCTTGTCCAGCTGGATGCCGGCGGGAATCGTGACGGGCACGCGATCAGCACCGGTGCGGGTGTGCTCGGGCACGAAGCGGACCTGCGCGGTGCAGCCTTCGCCGTCGCAGAACAGCGCCGGCAGCGTCTGCGCGGCGTCCACCCGCTGCTGCAGGCCGGCGATGCCATGCGCGGTGCCATGCGACCCGACGGCGGTGTACATCGTGACTGCGCGACTCATCTGGAACCAACTGCACCAACCGGGGCCCTACATGGTAGCGGTATTGGCCGCGCAGGCCGCGCGCATCGCACGCGCCGACCGCCGGCCGCGCCCGTGATCCTCCGGTGGCGCTGGCCGCTGGCCGGGCGCGTGATCCTCCGGTAGTGCCGGCCGCTGGCCGGGCGCGTGATCCTCCGGTAGTGCCGGCCGAAACGCGGTCCGTCAGCGCGGCACGGCCTGCAGCGCACCCACCACATCGGACTCCGCGAAGCCGCAATGCCCCTCCCCGGCGCGCGGCAGCACGGTGGGTGGGGGCGTGGCCCCGGCACGGGCGGCCAGCGCGGTGTACACCCCTTCAAAGCGCGCGCTGATGGTGGGGTCGTCGCGGTTGTACTGGATCACCAGCGGGCGCTGCAGCGCGCCACTCAACCCCAGCCGGCGGCGCAGGCGGGCCTGTGCGGCGGGGTCGGCATCCACCCGGCGGACGCTGGCGTTGAACGCGGCGTCATCGCCGAACCCCGCATACACGGCGTCGCGGTTGCCCACCGGAACGCCGCCGCTGCGCCGGACCAGGTCGTGCCAGATCAGCGCGTGCAGGCTGATGGTGCCGGCCAACTGGTCGGCCGGTACCTGCAGGCGCGCGGCCAAGGTGGCGGCCAGCGCCGGGCGCGACTGCACCGCGGCATCGATCGGCGGGTACAGCGCATGTTGCGGCAGCGTGGCTGCGGCCGTCGAGGCCAGCCCGTCCGCCGGCAGCCCCGGGGCCGACGGGAACAGGGTGTCGAACGCAAGCAGCGTGGTCAGCATTTCGCGGGCCAGTACCTCCCCGGGCAGATTGGCCCCGCACAGCGCCACACCGCCGGCGTAGTGCTGCGGGTAGCGCTCCAGCGTGGCAATGGCGACCGCGCCGCCCATCGAGAA
>NZ_QAIW01000053.1:0-22225 GCF_003061285.1 Stenotrophomonas sp. HMWF003
GCCTGGACCCCACCCAGGCCCTGCCCAGCGCGCTCAGTGCGGCGCTCAAGGGCCTGGCCCACGAGCTGCGCAATCCGCTGGCCGGCCTCAAGGGGGCGGCGCAGCTGCTGGCCCGGCGCAATGCGCAGCGTGATCCGGACGAGCGCGAGCTGATCGAGCTGATCGGCTCGGAGATCGAACGCCTCAACGGCCTGCTCGAACAACTGCTGTCGCCGGCGCCGGCCGCGCCGCATGCGCCGCTCAACATCCACGCCTCGCTGGAGCGCGTGCTGCGCTTGGCTGAAAGCGAAGGCGGCTGGGCGGTGCGGCTGCAGCGCGATTACGACCCCAGCATTCCCGAATTCGATGGCGACGCCGATCGCCTCACCCAGGCGGTGTGGAACCTGGTGCGCAACGCTATCCAGGCCGGTGCCGGCAGCGTGACCCTGCGCACCCGGGTGGAGCACGGCGTGCGCATCGGCGACCAGCTGCACCCGCTGGCGTTGCGGCTGGAGATTGCCGACGACGGCCGCGGCGTGCCCGAGCAGCTGGCCGAGCACCTGTTCCTGCCGCTGGTCAGCGGCCGCGCCGAAGGCACCGGGCTGGGCCTGGCGCTGGCCCAGCAGGTGGCGCGCGAACACCGCGGCACGCTGACCTACCGTTCGCGACCGGGGCATACCGTCTTCACCGTGCTGCTGCCGATCGGCCATGGCACGCCCGCCGAGGAGACCGCCCATGGCGGATGACACCGACACCACCGCCCAGCGCGTCTGGGTGGTCGATGACGACCGCGCGGTCCGCTTCGTGCTGTGCACCGCGCTGCGCGACGCCGGTTACCGCGTGGAAGGCTTCGACGGCGCCGCCTCGGCGCTGGCCATGCTCGACACCCAACCGCCACCGGACCTGTTGTTCACCGACGTGCGCATGCCCGGCGACGATGGCCTGGTGTTGCTGGACAAGCTGAAGGCGGCGCACCCGCAGTTGCCGGTGATCGTGATGTCGGCCTATACCGACGTGGCCAGCACCGCCGGCGCCTTCCGTGGCGGTGCACAGGAATTCCTGTCCAAGCCGTTCGATCTCGACGATGCGGTGGCGCTGGCCCAGCGCGTGCTGCCCGAGCAGGACGCGCTGGTGGATGCACCGGTGCCCGCGGCCGTGGAACCCACGCCGGACCAGCGCCCGCAGCTGGTGGGCGACACCCCGGCCATGCGCGCGCTGTTCCGTGCGATCGGGCGGTTGGCGCAGGCACCGTTGTCGGTGCTGATCAACGGCGAAACCGGCACCGGCAAGGAACTGGTCGCGCACGCCCTTCACCACGAATCGCCGCGTGTGCAGGGGCCGTTCGTCGCGCTCAACACGGCGGCCATTCCCTCTGAACTGCTGGAAAGCGAACTGTTCGGCCACGAGGCCGGGGCGTTCACCGGGGCACAGCGGCGCCACGTCGGCCGCTTCGAGCAGGCCAACGGCGGCACCTTGTTCCTCGATGAGATCGGCGACATGCCGCTGCCGCTGCAGACGCGGCTGCTGCGCGTGCTGGCCGAGGGCGAGTTCTTCCGCGTGGGCGGCCGCGAGCTGATCCGGGTGGACGTGCGCGTGATCGCCGCGACCCACCAGGACCTGGAATCGCTGGTGGCACAAGGCCGCTTCCGCGCCGACCTGCTGCATCGGCTGGACGTGGTGCGGTTGCGGCTGCCGCCGCTGCGCGAACGGCGCGACGACATCGCCCAGCTCACCGACACTTTCCTGGCGGCCGCCGCACGCAAGCTCGACACCCCGCCCAAACGGCTCACCGCGGCCGCACTGCAGGCGCTGCGCGAACATGACTGGCCCGGCAACGTGCGCGAGCTGGAGAACGTGTGCTGGCGCATGGCGGCCTTGGCCGCCTCGGACACCATCGGCGTGGCCGACGTGGACAGCGCGCTGCATCGCGGCGGTGGTCCGCGCACCCGCGCGGCGGGCGATCCGGGCCAGTGGGAAACCCTGCTGTCGGCATGGGCACGCCAGCGCCTGGCCGAAGGGGCCGAGGGCCTGCACGCGCAGGTGCGCGACCGGGTGGACCAGGCATTGCTTGAAGCGGCCCTGCAGATCACCCACGGGCGTCGTGCCGAAGCGGCGGCGCGGCTGGGCATGGGCCGCAACACCCTGACCCGCAAGCTCGGCGCCGGGCGCCGTCGCGGCGGATGAACCGGATGTCCACGGCATGTGTGCACGGCGTCCGCGCCGCTTTCATGGTGCGTGGACGAGCACGTCGTTAGTTTGCAACCAAGGAGTTTTCCATGCGCAGTTCCTCTCTCGTCCTCGGTGCAGTGGTTGCCTTCGGCCTGGCGGCCTGCGGCAGCACCCCGCCAGCGCGCCCCACCGCCCCGCCCGTACCGTTGGTGAGCACGGCAAAAATGGCCGAAGCCAATCTGTCGCCGGCGTCGGCCAGCCTGGTCAGTGGGCGTTTGGCGTTGGTGCCCGATGCGCGGGGCGTGCACATCACCGGCGTCATCGGTGGGCTGCAGCCGTTGCAGACGGCGGCGTTCCACGTGCATGAGCGCGGTGATTGCAGCGCGGTGGATGCCAGCAGCGCGGGCGGGCACTTCAATCCGGGCGCGCAGCCGCATGGCCGCAACAGCGCCGGTGCGCACCATGCCGGCGACATGGACAACCTGCGCGCCGATGCGCAGGGGCGCGTCAACGTGGATGTGCGCCTGCCGGCGGTTACCCTTGGCGGCGGCGCAGCCACAGATATCGCAGGACGTGCACTGGTGGTACATGCCAATGCAGACGACTATCGCAGCCAGCCCGCCGGCAATGCCGGCGCCAGAATCGCCTGCGGCGTCATCCGGGTAACGCGCTGATCGCGCCGCCCGACGCCGCTTTTTCCATCGCTACCCGCAAGGAGTTCCACATGCGCCTGATCCACACCTCGCTGTTCGCCGCCATCGCCGCGCTCGGCCTGACCGCCTGCAACAAGCCGGCCGATACCACTCCGGAAGCCACCCCGGCCGCTGAAGCCACCGCCGCCCAGCCGACCGCCGAATCCACCCCGGACGCGCCGCCGGCCATGACCAGCGAAGCGCACGCCAACCAGGGCGCCGCCGCCGAACTGGCCCCCACCAAGGACAGCACCGTCAAGGGCAACGTCACCTTCAGCGTGGTGGACGGCAAGGTGCACGTGAAGGGCGCGGTCAGCGGCCTGAAGCCGAACTCCGAGCATGGCTTCCACATCCACGAGAAGGGCGACTGCAGCGCGCCGGACGGCGCCAGCGCCGGCGGCCACTTCAACCCGGGCAAGGAAGACCACGGCAGCGTGGCCGCCACCCCGCACCACGGCGGCGACATGCCGAACATCAAGGCTGACGCCCAGGGCAATGCCGTGGTCGACGCGGATGTGTCCACCAACGTCAACATCGGCAAGGGCGATGATTTCGACATCATCGGCCGCGGCCTGATCGTCCACGCCGACGCGGACGACTACAAGACCCAGCCGACCGGCAACGCCGGTGCCCGCCTGGCCTGCGCAGTGATCAAGGCCGCGCCGTAACCGACCCGATGCAGAACGAAAAACGCCGGCATATGCCGGCGTTTTTTTTTGGACGTGGGTAGAGCCACGCCATGCGTGGCTGCCATGATCGCCATCGATGCCCCGGGGAGACGGCCAGCGGCCAGCACGACCGGAGTGCATCAACCACCGTCTACCGGGTCAGCAGCTCGCGCGCGTCCTGCCCGGCTTCGCAATGTACGAACAACACCGGCAGGCCATGCGCTTCCAGCACGGCGGCCATCTGCCGCTGGCGCATCAGGAACTGGTCGTAGATGCCCTGCAGGCGCTCGCAGTCGCCGGTGCCGTGGTTGTAGAACGCGCACCAGCCGGCGGGATCGAACAGCGCCATACGCACTTCGCCATCGGCGTATCGAAGCAGCGGCTCCGGGGGCGCGTCCAGCCACTCTTCCGAACGCGGGGCCATCAACGCGGTTTCGATCACCGGCCACAGTGCGGCCAGGCCCTGGTTGTCGTACTGCATCGACATCATCGCGGCGAGGTCGTTCACCGTGAAGAAGCGTGCGTGTTCGATCTGCGCACCGAAAGCCGTTTGCGCCAGCAGTGCGGTGTCCGGTTGGGCCATGCCCTGGGCCAGCAGCACCTCTTCCAGTGCCTCCGCCACGGCCTGGGTCTGCGCCACGTCGGTGCCGGTCAGCAGGAACGGCACCACGCGCAGGCCGCCGCCGGTCAGCGTGGCCTCGGCCTGGAAGGGCAGCGGCACATCGCCGTCGGCACCGGCGCCAAAGGCCAGCAGGCGCGGGCCTTCGTTGCGGCCGGGGGCGCGCATCTGCAGTTCTTCCAGCCGGCGGTGCACGGGCCAGCCCGGGCGCAGCACTTCGGCCGGGTCGAAATGCGCGCCGGCGAACACGAAGTCCAGCCCGCTTACGCCGGGGACCAGTTTGGCCAGGTCACGGCCGACGCGTTCGGCCAGCTCGCCGGCCTGTTCGGAAGACAGCGCGGCATGGCGCGGCGCGTCGCCGCCGGCCAGTTCCAATGCCAAGACGCCAAGGGCATTCATGCCGGGGTCGGGTTTGCTCATGGTTTCACGGTTGGCCCATCACAGGGCGGCAGCTACACTTGCCCCCATTATGCCTGCTCCTTCGTGCAGGCCATGTTGCAGACACCCCTCCCATGCCAGGTATCTCCATGCCCAACGCCCGTCCCGTCGCCATCCTCGGTGGCGTCCGCATCCCGTTCTGCCGCCAGAACACGGCCTATTCGGACGTCGGCAACCTCGGCATGTCGGTACGCACGCTCGGTGCGCTGGTCGAACGCTTCGGCCTGCATGGCCAGCAGCTGGGCGAAGTGGCGATGGGCGCGGTGATCAAGCATTCCAGCGACTGGAACCTGGGCCGCGAAGCCACGCTGTCCTCGGGCCTGTCCCCGCTCACGCCCGGCATCACCATGCAGCGCGCCTGCGGCACCTCGCTGGACACCATCATCGCGGTGGCCAACAAGATCGCGCTGGGCCAGATCGACTCGGGCATCGGCGGCGGCTCGGACACCACCTCCGACGTGCCGATCGTGTACGGCAAGAAGCTGCGCGCACGCCTGCTGGCGGCCAACCGCGCCAAGAGCACCGGCGACAAGCTCAAGGCGCTGACCCGCGGCTTCAAGCTCAGCGAGCTCAAGCCCGAGTTCCCCGGCGTGGCCGAGCCGCGTACCGGCAAGAGCATGGGCGACCACTGCGAGGACATGGCCAAGGAATGGAACATCTCGCGCGACTCGCAGGACGAGTGGGCGGTGTCGTCGCACAAGAAGCTGGCCGCTGCCTATGAGCGCGGGTTCTTCAACGACCTGATCGCTCCGTTCCGTGGCGTCGAGCGCGACAACATCCTGCGCGCCGACACCTCGCTGGAAAAACTGGCCACGCTCAAGCCGGCCTTCGACAAGGTCTCCGGGCGCGGCACGCTGACCGCCGCCAACTCGACCCCGCTTACCGACGGCGCCTCGGCGGTGCTGCTGGCCAGCGAAGAATGGGCGCGTGCGCACGGCCACGAACCGCTGGCCTACCTGCGCGATTCGCAGGTGGCCGCGGTGGATTTCGTGCACGGCGAAGGCCTGCTGATGGCGCCCACCATCGCGGTGCCGGAAATGCTCAAGCGCAACGGCCTGACCCTGCAGGATTTCGACATCTACGAAATCCATGAGGCGTTCGCCGCGCAGGTGCTGTGCACGCTGCGGGCGTGGGAAAGCGAAGACTACTGCCGCAATCGCCTGGGCCTGGACGCGCCGCTGGGCCGGATCGACCCGGCCAAGATCAACCCGCTGGGTTCGTCGCTGGCCACCGGCCACCCGTTCGCCGCCACCGGCGCGCGCGTGATCGCCACGGCGGCCAAGCAGCTGGCCGAACGTGGGGGTGGCCGCGCGCTGGTCTCGATCTGCACCGCCGGCGGCATGGGCGTAGTGGCGATTGTCGAACGCTGATCCGGCAGGAGACGCAAACCGAAAAGGCCGCCCAAGGGCGGCCTTTTCATTGGGGGGGTAGAGCCACCCCATGGGTGGCTGCACGAAACCGGTAGTGCCGGCCGTGTGCGTGGAGCCGGCCAGCGGCCGGCACTACCGGGGTGCCGGAGCGTGTGCGTGGAGCCGGCCAGCGGCCGGCACTACCGGGTGCCGGGCCGTGTGCGTGGAGCCGGCCAGCGGCCGGCACTACCGGGTGGCGGACTGTGTGCGTGGAGCCGGCCAGCGGCCGGCACTACCGGGTGGCGGACTGTGTGCATGGAGCCGGCCAGCGGCCGGCACTACCGTGTCCGATCCGGCGTGCGCGATCAGGGCAGGCGCGGGTTGCCGAATGCGTCGCGGTCATCGCGCACGAGCGGGTCGACCGGGTCCACCGGATCGATGCGATCAACCGGGCGCACCGGCTGCACCGGCAGCGGCTGCGACATCAGCGACTGCTCTTCCACCGTGGCGCGTTCGGGTACGACCGGGCCCAGCGGCGTGACAACCGCGTTGGCCCGCGCCAGCGCGATGCTGTCGTCGCCGCGCTGCTGGCGCAGCGCATTGGCGAAGCACTGCGCGGCCAGCGCCGGTTCGCCACGCTCCACGAACAACTGGCCCAGCGCTTCCCACGCCGCCGGACCGGCACCGGCGGCGGTCGCGCGGTGCAGGTAGTCCTCGGCCTGGCTGTGCTGGCGCTGGCGGGTCGCAATGCGGCCCAGCGCCAGCAGCAAGGCCGGGCTGGCCGGCTGGTTGGCCAACCAACGCTGCAGGTTGGCCTGGCGCGTGGCCAGCTTGTCCACCGGCATCTGGCCGTACAACGTCACCAGCGACTCGTCCCAGCGCGTGTCCAGCGCCTGCTCGATGTTGAGCAGGGCCGGTTCGTCCCAGTCCAGTGCGACCGCACGCAGTGCATAGGCCGACACCACGTCCGGATCGCTGCGCAGCGCCTTCGGTGTGGCTTCCCACTGCGCCGCCAGCGCATTGACGTCACCCGCTTCCAGCAGCGACTGCGCCGCCAGGCGGGTTTCCAGCTCGGCCACGGCCTCATCGGGCAGGACCTTCTGTTTGCGCAGCGCGCCCAACTGGCCGTAGGCCTCATGCGCGCGGTCGGCGCGGGCCAGTGCTTCGGTGCGCAGCCACAGGCCGCGCGGCGGCAGGGGTTGAATGGTGGCGGTGTCCAGCAGGTTGATCGCATCCACCGGGCGCTCCTGCACCAGCAGGCGCTCGGCCTGCAGCAGGGCGTGCAGGGTGGCGTCTTCACCGGCCAGGCGCTGCAGATACTGGTTCACGGCCGCCTGGTCGTCGCGCGCCTGCGCGCTGCGGACTGCAGTGACCATCGCAACGGCGGTCACTTCCTTGTCTTCGGCGGCGCTTTCAAGCAGCTTTTCAGCCCGCTGCCACTGGCCCTGTTCGTGCGCCTGGATGCCGTCGATCAGACGCGCGCGGCCCTGCTTGCGGCGGTACCGGCCCCACGCGCGGAACGGCGAGGCCAGCAGGCTCCACAGCAGCCACAACACCAGCAGGCCCACCAGCACCATCAAGGCCACCTGCGGCACCGTGGACCGGTAGTCGTTGCCGCCGTAGCGGTAGATCACTTCGCCGAACTGGCGCAGTTGTTCGGTGCCCAGGAACTGCGAGGCGATCACGCCAAGGGCTACCGCCAACAACAGCACCACCAGGGATTGGAAGGGTTTCATCGGTCATCTCCATCGCGCATCGCGCGCAGTTGCTGCAAGGTGCTGCCCAGTTCGGGTACCGCAGGATGCAGCACGCGCGTACGCAGTTGCTGCAGTTCAGCACGACGCTCGCGCAGGGCGGGTGAATCCGGCCACAGTCGCGGCAGCCAGGCTGCGACGCGGTCCACGGACCGGGTGAAGCCTTCCTGGTCGCCACGCTCCACCGCGGCGCGGGCCAGGGTCAGTTCCAGCTGCAGGGAATCCCAGCCGGCCACGCGGTCGGCGTCGGTCAACGGGCCCTGCGTGCGGGTGGGGGTGATGGTCACGAACGGGGCCAACACCTGATGCCACCACGGCGTGCCGGCGGCTGCACCGGCGCCGGCATCCACCTGTTCGGGAACCTGCTCCAACGCCGTGGCGAACGCGGCCAGCTGCGTGGCGGTGGTGGCCCGCACGCCCGGGCCCAGCGCGTCCACGGCATTGCGCTCCTGCATCAGTGCCTGGCGCAGGTTGAGATAGTCGTTGCCCTGTACATCGGCCAGGGTGGTGGCCGCCAACGCATACAGGCGCTTGGCCCCGTCCACGTCGTCTGCGTAGGCCAGGCGCTGTGCTGCCTGGCCGAGCAACAGTTCGGTCTCTTCCAGCTGCAGCGCCTGCGCGCCATGGCGGGTGCTGTCGGCCAGCTTGGCCAGGTTGTCTTCCAGCAGCGCGTTGCGCTGGCTCAGGCCCAGCATTTCATCGCGCAGCACGCGGTTGGTGGCGGCGGCGTCCTGCACCCGCTGCGAGGTCGAGCGCTGGTCGCGGCGCAGCGCTTCCACGCTGTCCACCAGGCCCTGCAGCTGCAGCCCGGCATCGGCCTGCGCCTGCGCGGCGCGCGCCTGTTCGGCCTGCCAGCGGGTCCAGCCCCAGGCCACGCCCACGCCGATCAGCAGCACGACCGCGAGCGGCACGATCCAGCGCAGGGAACGGGGGGCAGGCGGTGGTGAAACGTCGTCATTCATGCGGGCATCCTTGTCGCGCGCGCCGGGGTGTCCACAAGCTGGCGAGCGACGTGGTGCACAGCATCACCCGCCGCGCGCGCGGCCCGCAAGGCCGGGAACGTCGCCTGTTCAGGAAGATACGGAAGTGATGATCGCCGCGTGTGCGGCCTGCACCAGCTGGCGTGGTAGGGGGCCATCGGCGACGCAGACCCGGGCGAAGCCGGCCGCGCGGGCCTGGTCCGCCAGCCGCGCGCTGGCCGCCACGACGAGGGAGGCGCGCAGTCGCGGCAGCAGGTCCTGGGGCACCTTGGCCAGCAACAGCTCCAGCGCTTCGCCACTGCTGAGTGCAACCACCCACGGCGCCGCGCGGCGGCGCAGCCGCTGCAGGGCGCGGGGTGGCAGGGGCAAGGGCACCCGCTGGTAGACATCGGCGCGGTGCAGCGTGGCGCCGCGCGCGACCAGGGTGGCGGCGATGATGCCGCGGCCCCCGGGCGCGGTGACCAGGCCGGCGTCCAGCCCGTCCAGGGCGGCCAGCTCAGGCAGGGCCAGCAGACCCTCGCTGTCCATCCGCGTGGGCGCCAGCACCGGGCCGGCCGCATGGGCATGCAATGCCGCGGCGGTACCGGCGCCCACCGCCAGCCAGATACCGGCACGGGGCGCGTTCAGGGGCAGCAGGCGCGCCGCAACGTGCACCGCGGCCGGGCTGCTGAACACCACCCGCTGCGCGGCCAGCGCACGCGCCAGCCGGGCGCGGGTGGCATCGTCGTCGCGCACCTGCAGCGCCCACGGCGACAGCGCCACCACGCTGGCGCCGGCGGCCTGCGCGGCACGCCGCAACGGCGCATGCTGGCCACGCGGGCGCAGTGAAATCAGGGTCCATTCCGGCACATGTGCATCGCTGTTCATTGCGGGCATTATGCGAGCCCTTTGCCGTTACGTTGTCGTATCGATGTCCAATCCTGAATCCCTGTCCGCGCACCTGGCCGAACTGCAGCACGTGCTGGACCGCATGCCCCCGGTGGCGGCCATGCAGATCCGCGTGGTGTCCTACCGCGAGGGCATGCTCGACCTGGGCGCGCCGCTGGCGGCCAACGTCAACGACAAGGGCAATGCATTCGGGGGCAGCCTGGCCTCGGCGCTGACCCTGTCCGGGTGGGCGCTGGTGACCCTGCGCCTGCGCCTGGCCGGGTTCGATGCCGACGTTTACGTGGCTGACAGCCACGTGCGCTACCTGGCCCCGGTCTATGAGGACCTGCATGCCCAGGCCCAGGCCGCTGACCCGGCCGACTGGGACGGCTTCCTGACCACCTTCGCCCAGCGCGGCAAGGCGAGGATCGCGCTGGTGGCCCGCCAGCCCGGCACCGCGGGCAAGCCGGCGGCTGAACTGACCGGGCGTTTCGTGGCCTTCGCAAGGCGGTAGGATGGGCGCCTTGCCGATTGGGGAATTCGCATGCGCCGTATGTTTCAGATCCTGCTGCTGACCTTGTTCGCGCTGACCAGCGTGAGCGCGCTGGCCGCCGAGCCGAAAACCACCAAGAAGCAGCGCAAGGAGCTGGAAGAGACCCAGGTCAAGTACGACTCCACCATGCGCTGGGGCACCGTCGAGGACGCCCTGCCGTACCTGGACCCGGAATACGCCAAGCTCCACCCGCTGACCGACCTGGAGCTGCGCCGCTACGAGCAGGTGAAGATTTCCAGCTATCGCGCCAGCGACAACGTGCCCCTGCCCGACGGCCGGGTGGGGCGCAACGCCGAGGTGCGGGTGATCAACAACAACACCCAGGCCGAGCGCACCATGCGGGTGAAGGAAATCTGGCGCTGGGACGCCGAGGGCAAGCGCTGGCTGCAGGCCAACGGCCTGCCGGACCTCTGGCAGGAGCGCTGAACCCTGCCGGGACGGGGGCTGGACGCCGATTCGCCCGCATGTGCGACAATCGGCGCCCGATTATCGCCCCGTGATCTTAGTGAATTACGAAGAGCTGCTGGCCTTTGCCGGCCGAAACCCGATGTTGTCGATGGCCCTGGTCGGCCTGACCGTGGCCATCATCGTCACCGAAGTCCGCCGCCTGTTCCGCGGCTTCAAGTCGCTCAAGCCGGCTGAACTGACCCACCTGATCAATGCCGGTGGCGCGATCGTGATCGATCTGTCCTCCAGCAGTGATTTCGAGAAGGGTCACATCGCCGGCAGCCGCAACGTGCAGCCCAGCGCGTTCGGCCCGGAGCACAAGCTGGTGGCCAATGCCAAGCAGAGCCCGGTGGTGCTGCTGTGCCGCACCGGCAACGCCTCGGAAACCGCCGCCAAGGCGCTGAAGAAGGCCGGCTTCGAGCAGGTCAACGTGCTCGACGGCGGCATTCCGGCCTGGCAGCAGGCCGAGTTGCCGCTGGTCAAGGGCCGCAACTGATTTCCGCGCGATTGCGCCCCGTGCCTTGTGCGCGGTGCCACACGCCCGCATAGCAGGGCATGTAACAATCCAACTATTGCACTTAATTTCTGGAGCTACAGGAAATGTCCGAAGAGACCACCAACGGCGCCGTTGCGCCGGCCGACGCCGCCACTGGCCCTGCGTTCACCGTCGAGAAGATCTACGTCAAGGACGTTTCGTTCGAGTCGCCCAATGCGCCGGCCGTGTTCAACGAAGCCGTGCAGCCGGAACTGCAGCTCAACCTCAACCAGCGCGTGCAGCGCCTGGGCGAGAACGCCTTTGAAGTCGTGCTGGCCGTCACCCTGACCTGCAAGGCCGGCGACAAGACCGCCTACGTGGCCGAAGTGCAGCAGGCCGGCGTGTTCGGCCTGGTCGGCCTGGACCCGCAGTCGGTGGACGTGCTGCTCGGCACCCAGTGCCCGAACATCCTGTTCCCGTACGTGCGTTCGCTGGTGAGCGAGCTGATCCAGGCCGGCGGCTTCCCGCCGTTCTTCCTGCAGCCGATCAACTTCGAAGGCCTGTACGCCGAAACCCTGCGTCAGCGCCAGGAGCAGGGTGAAACCTCGCTGGCCGACTCCGAGCCGGCCGGCAACGCCTGATCGGCGCTGCTGTCGTTGCGATGAGCACCCACGCAGAAAAAATCGCGGTTCTCGGCGCCGGCTCCTGGGGCACGGCGCTGGCCAGCCTGCTTGCCCGGCACGGTCACTCGACCGTGCTGTGGGGGCGCGATGCGGCCATGGTCGAGGCCATCGACCAGCGCCACGAGAACACCCGCTACCTGCCCGGCATTCCGCTGCCGGCATCGTTGCGTGCCACCACCGACCTGGCCGCTGCCGTCAGCGACGCCACCTGGGTCCTGGTGGTGGTGCCGTCGCATGCCTTCGGTGAGACCGTGCGCGCACTGGCGCCGCTGCGTCCGGCCAACGCCGGCGTGGCCTGGGCGACCAAGGGCTTCGAGCCCGGGTCCGGCCGATTCCTGCACGAAGTAGCGCGCGAGGTCCTCGGGCCGGACGTGCCGCTGGCGGTGGTGACCGGTCCGTCGTTCGCCAAGGAAGTCACCGAGGGCCTGCCCACCGCGATCACCGTGCATGGTGACGCGCCGGCATTCGCCCAGCAGGTGGCCGACGCGATGCACGGCCCGGCGTTCCGCGCCTACACCGGTGACGACATGGTCGGCGCCGAACTCGGCGGGGCCATGAAGAACGTGCTGGCGGTGGCCACCGGCGTGGCCGATGGCATGCAGCTGGGCCTGAATGCCCGTGCCGGCCTGATCACCCGCGGCCTCAACGAGATGCTGCGGCTGGCCGCGGCGATCGGGGCCAAGCCGGAAACCCTGATGGGCCTGGCTGGCCTGGGTGATCTGGTGCTCACCTGCACCGGCGACCTGTCGCGCAACCGTCGTCTGGGCCTGGCGCTGGGACGCGGCCAGACCCTGCAGGACGCCGTGCGTGACATCGGGCAGGTGGTGGAGTCGGTGCAGACCGCCGACGAAGTCATGCGCCAGGCCCGCCGCCATGGCATCGACCTGCCGATCTCCGATCGGGTGCGCGCGGTGCTGCACGGCGAGCAGACGCCTGAAGAGGGCCTGCGTGCGCTGCTGGCGCGCGAACAGAAGCCGGAATACCCGGACACGCTGTTCAAGTGACCCACGAAAAACCCCGGCAAACGCCGGGGTTTTTTGTAGGCATCCACGCCCGGACACACTGCCCCCGGATACGAAAAAACCCGGCACAAGGCCGGGTTCTTTCGTGGCGTACCGACGAGGGTGTCGCCATGCCAACCGCAAAGAACACGGCGGCCCTGCAGGTAGAGCCGACCGTTGGTCGGCTGCTGTAAAAGTGAAGCCCGGCGCAAGCCGGGCTTCATGGCGCAGGGGAGAGAGACCGCGCCATCCAACAACGTACCGCGGTGAAACTGTATTACCAGGTGAAGCGCGGACCGACGAACCATTCCTTGTCGCCGCCCTTGGCCAGCTTCACTTCGCCAGCCAGGCCCCAGTTCTGGTTGAACTTGGCCTGGGCGCCGACGCGGCCGTAGAACTCGCCGTCCGGGTTGATGCCGTGCTTCTTGCTGTAGTCCTCGTAGCCAGCCATCACGTAGCCCTCGATGTTCGGGGTGAACGCGCTGCGCACGCCCACTTCGGTCGAGTAGCCATTGAAGTCCAGGCCGTGCTTCGGATCGAACTTCTGGTAGGCCACACGGGCCACCAGGTCGGTGGTCGGGGCAATACCGTAGTTGTAGCCGACACCCACCTTCCACTGGTCCACGTCATTGCTGCCGCGCTTGGTTTCCTGCGCGTTGTAATCGCCAAAGACATGGAAGTTCGGCGCCACGGCAACCGAGCCCTTCACGGCCCAACCGTCAGCGTCGCCACCCTTGGCATCGGTGTTCACGTAGCCGCCTTCAACATAGTTGTACGACAGGCCATCGGTTGCAGACGCAGCGAACGGCAGAGCAGCGAGCAGACCCAGGGCAAGCAAGGAAGACTTCATCATCGGGACACCTTTAATTATTTTTGGTTTTGCCGAACCGCCCCCCTTGGGAGGGGGAGAGAAGGGGCGGTCGACAGGTGTTAATTATTCATTTGTCGTCCCAATCGCTCCTGAATATTGAACTGACCGGTACATGAATGAAGCGCCCGTTCAGGGAACTTGGGGGGACGGCTTCGTGGCAGGGGCGAAGACGTCATGCGCTCTACCCACGCCCGGCACGCGCATGCCCCCGATCACAGCTTTTTCACCGATTGGCGTCGTTAATTGGCCGTGGCCAACCGGGCCGCTTCGGAGTGACGGGAGCCCTCATGCGAACCACGTTGATTGGCGCGTCTGCCCTGTTCTCTGGTGCAATGATGCTGGTGGGTTGCGGCACGACCCAGATC
Source organism: Stenotrophomonas sp. HMWF003 (assembly GCF_003061285.1). Lineage (NCBI taxonomy): Bacteria > Pseudomonadati > Pseudomonadota > Gammaproteobacteria > Lysobacterales > Lysobacteraceae > Stenotrophomonas > Stenotrophomonas sp. HMWF003. Next base: position 13,911 of record NZ_QAIW01000053.1, read on the forward strand.
AAGGCGTGGAGCAAGCCCGGTGCGGACCAAGCGCAGAAACAGCGCGACCTGGCCGAATGCGATTACGACGCTTCCAAGGCCACGACCGGGGATGGAAAGGCGCCAAAAACCACCGGCGATGCAGTGGGGGATGGTGTGGTCCGCGGCATGGAAAAATCGGATCTCATAAAGAAGTGCATGCGCGTACGCGGCTATAGCGGCTGAGCTGGACGCAGACAACCCCGACACCAACCACGGATCGCCGATACGGATGCGCTCAACGGTTGTCCGTCTGTTGGTCCGCCATGCACGCCCTTGAAGGAGTGACTCGAATGAGAGCGCTTGTCGCGGCAATTCTTTTTACGTGCGCCCTCTCCGTCGGGGCCCCTGCCCACGCCGCGGACAAGAAGGGCGGTGCAACACCTGCGGCGGCACCGCATACCTCCGATGGCATGGCCTGTGACAGCCCCGACCAGTCGCAGGCCGGCCTCAACCAGTGTGCAAGTAACAGCGCCAAAGGCGCCGACGCCGAGCTCAACCGGATCTACGCAAAGGTGCTGGCCGCCAATGCAAGCGACACCGCCTTCCTGGAGAAGTTCAAGGCCGCACAACGTGCCTGGCTGGTGTTCCGCGATGCGCAGATCGCGGCGCGATACCCGAGCCCCGCCGATTACGGGAGCGTCCTGCCGATGTGTGAAAGCGGAGAGTACGAGCAGCTGACGCGTGATCGGATCAAACAGCTCAATGCGTGGATAAAAGGGACGGAGGAAGGCGACGTCTGCGCGGGGTCCTATCCCATGAGTGGACGGTAGACGACACGTCGGGCCGCTCCGGCGTGACAGGGCGACCGCTGCTGCAGGCAGGCAGTGATCAGGCTGGGGGTGCGTCTGTGGGGCATAGATTTGAAAATGACCGCCAAGTAGATGCCGGGGTGGCGAGACTATCTGATCCCCGAGCCTGAGACCGCCGCCAACGCTCGCTTCCGACCGAGCGTGCCCGATGGATACGGCGGCGGAGATCGACTAGTCTCAAATGCTTCAAGGGCAGAAGAGCTCAGCATGAGTTGGCTTGATCGACTGAAGTCATCGCTTGGATTGAATAGCACTGAAACAGTACCTGCGAGGTCGATCCTGCGTCGATCGCTTACAGCATGCCGACGGTTGCAGCGCCCGTGACTAACAAGCTGTGGAAATGCCCGCTACACGTTGATCGTGGCTGTTATCAACAGATGCCTGCGGAATGGCTGGGTGCGGCTGTCAATGTCTACATTGGTGCTGAGACTTACGAGGAAGCGCTCACCAAAGCTGTTCACTTTCTCCGCCACAAGGGTATGGTTTTTGTTGACCTTATTGGCGGCAAGGTCACGCAGCTTGATCCAGACCTATGGTGGGATGGATATGTCATGGCCAACTACCCCGAGCACCGCGACTTCTTTCCGTCCCAACATCAGATTGGTGCCATCGTCAGTCAGGGCCTGGTCTTTCGTGGTCCATTTGCTGGCTGGGATCGGGGGTAATGATCGGTTGGCAGTTCATGCCGGCCGGAGCGGGTTCGCGACCACACTCGGCTCATTGCTATCCATGGCTGCTTTTGGCCGAGAGCGGACATCAGGACTACCTAAGCGGCTGGCCCGGTGCTAACGTCCGATTTCGACCCAAAGCGGACAACCGGAGAAGGCATGGCCGGCACCAAAGTCAACTTGGCTGACTTTCCATTATCCGCAGACAGCCTCGTTCGCCTCCTGCGCGAGGGCAGAGACGGAGAGGAAGCGAGATTCACCGACCAGGCAATCGCAGATTGGTGTTACGACCTGTTCTCTGCCATCGACTGTAAGCGTCACGTCGCGGATGGAAGGTACTCGACTGAGGCTGCGAGGGAAGTCGCGTACTCCGTCGCGCTGCAGTTCGAAGCTGACTTTCTCAATGTCACGGGAAGGGTGTTCGATGCAGCGATCTATCGATCGTGGCTGGCAGAGCTGAGACTCTAGTAACGCAGAAGCTCGTTTGACGCGCGCCGCGGTCTTGCTTGAAGCGTCATCGGATGACTGCTTCTGGCCGGAAGCGGACGCCTCGCTGGGCCGGTCGTTGCGCTCGTGGTAGTGTCCGCTTCCGACCCAAAATGCACCTACGGACGCGTAACGTCATGGAACCCAGCAAGATCGATCCGGCGTGGCCGAACGCCCTGCGTTGGTTTCTCAGCCAGGGACTGACGCGGTTCACGCCATGGCATTTTCTGTCCGATGCCTCTGATTTTGCCTTCGCTTCCCGCGCTTTCCAGCGCGAAGACGTAAGCGGCGATGAGGTTTTTGTTTTTGCCAGACGGCAAGATCGGGACGACTTCGCGGGTCTATTGATCGTTGATGGCCGCATCACAGATCGGGTTGTGTACTTCCATCCTGTGTTTGCCGACAGCAGCCAGCCATCGCCCAGGACATGGAACATCGTCTGCGACGTCTACGAAGACGTGTTCGAGTTCGTCAAGGCGCGGGTGATTGAGGACATGAAGGAGTGCGCGCTCGACGAAGACGCTGCGGATCTTTGAGCAACCACTGCTTCTGGCCGATTGCGCACGCGCCTCTTACCTTGGCCAGGGTGTGTCCGCCTCGCGCGCACCGCTCTCGAACTGCGGCCGGCCGAACCAGTAGCCCTGCATCAGGCGGATGCCGAGATCGGACAGGCAGCGGGCCTCATCGCGGGTCTCTATGCCTTCGGCAATCACGTCAATAGACAGTTGCTCACACATGGACACCACGCCGGCCACGATCGCGCGACGCGGCGGGCTCTGGTCGATTCCCCGGATCAACGCCATATCCAGCTTGACCATGTCCGGCTGGAAGTCGGCCAGCAGATTCAGGCCGGCAAAACCGGCACCGAAATCATCAATGGCCGCCTTGAAGCCGATGCGTTTGTACTCGCTCAGGATATCCGCCAGCCACTTTCCATCGCTGACCTGCTCTCCCTCGACGGTCTCGAAGATGATCCGCTCAACGGGAAAGCCATACCGTTCCGCTGCCTGAAGCGTGGAGCGTATGCACACCTCGGGCCGGTAGATCGCATTGGGCAGAAAATTGATGGAAAGATGGGATCGCAGATCCAACGACGCAGCGATCCGGATCGCCTTCTCGCGGCAGGCCTGGTCGAACGAATAGCGGTTGTCAGCCGTGACACGTGACAGCACCCAGCTTGCGGATTCGCCGGCCGGACCGCGTACCAGCGCTTCATGCGCGAATACCTCGCGCGCATGCACATCGACGATGGGCTGGAATGCGTAACTGAAGTCGAACGGCAGCGGGGCGGCATCGCGGCACAGGGCACAGCCAGCACGCGGAGTGGTGGACGGCATGCGCCTGATCCCGTGGTCGGAGTGAGGAAACAAGAATAATCGACGCCCATCACGGCCATGTGGACGTCGCCTGCGCCGCGCGGCCTCCCGGGCCTACAGCCCCTCCGCCACACCCGGCTCCTTGCGCAGGAATGCCACCAGCGCAGCCACCTGGCAGTACTCGGCCGCGGCCATGAACGTGGTCGGCACGTGCTCTTCGGTCTGTTGCGCCGTACGCATGCTGTCGATCGGTTCGACGATGGCCGGGAAGTCCTTGGCCTGCTCGTCGAGGACGCGTTTGAGCCGGTCGAACAAGAGGCTCTTGTAGTCGAACCCCGGGGCGACGATGCACATCTGCGTGCCCGGGCGCGTGGCGATCTCGCGCATCGCGCTTTCGAAGGCATCGGCGTGCGCGGCGTCGTCGGTCTGCAGTTCGAGGTTGGCGGACTCGCCGGTCACCCGGTAGTACACGCTCCCGGGCCGGAACAGGAACGTATACAGGTGCGCACCGTCGACCTTGCCGGTCTGCGGCGAGCGCTGCCGTTGCCGTTCGCTGCGCAGCGGGGTGGAGCCGCCGTCGGCCAGAAGCTGCCGGGCGGTAATGCCGCAGCCTTGACCGTCGGTGCCGAAGGACACTTCATAGTCCGTACCCGGTTCTGCGGTGAAGGACACCGAGGGGCCACCGATGTAGCGCAGCGCATCGCGCGACTGACCAGCGGCGGCCACCGGAATGCAGCGTCGGTTGGGGCCATCGAAATTGGCCGAGATCGTCACGTGTTGGCCAGGTTCCACCGCGACCTCGTGGTAGAACGGCTTGGCACCGAAGCGGGTGTTCTCGTTCAAGGTGCGGGTAGCGAAGGAGGCCGGCATGCCGATGGTCACGTTGTCGTTCTTGCGCGCCATCGAAAACAGGGCGCCGATCGGCGTGACGCTACCAGCGCTCCTGCCCTCCACGCTGACCATCTCGGCCTTGCCGCCCTGCTCAAGGGCATTGGCGCGCAACGACAGCCGCACCAGGTTGCTGCCAAAAAGGCGCACCCGTGCCTGTTGCTGCAGTGCCGTGGCCGACGATGGGGCGGGCCCCGCTGCGTCAGGCGCGGCCACGACCGGCGCGGAATCGGCCAGCGCGGTCGCTGAAAGGGCCAGGCAAAGAACGAACGCGGCAACGCGAAGGGTCATCGGTATATCTCCATGAATATTCAGGCGCCTCATGCGCCATCTGCGCCGCTCTAGCGGCACCTTGGCGGAAAACTTGAGTCGGCACGGGGGCGAGGGCCTTGCGGGGCGCTCCCTAACACTGTTAGATTCGCCCCCTAACGACGTTAGTCCAGGTCCCCCGTGCGCCAACCCATCGCCCGCGAGAACATCGTCGAGGCCGCCTTCCGGATCCTCGACGAAGCCGGCCTGGAAGGCATCACGCTGCGCAAGGTGGCCTGCTCGCTGGGTATCCGTGCGCCGTCGCTGTACTGGCACTTCAAGAGCAAGCAGGCGCTGATCGACGCCATGGCCGACGCGATGATCTGCGATGTCGCCCGTGACATTCCGGCCGGCCAGCCCTGGCGTCAGACCCTGCTGCAGATCGCGCGGGAGTTCCGCCTGGCCTTCAAGGCCCGTCGCGACGGCGCGCGGGTGTATGCCGGCACGTTCCTGGCCACCGAGAACGTGCTGCGGGTGGGCGAGGCCAGCCTGGCCGCGCTGATCGGCGCCGGGCTGCCGGTGCGATTCGCCGCGACCACCTCGATGGACCTGGTGTACTACACGATGGGCTTTGTGATCGAAGAACAGTCCTGGCCGGGCGACGGCAGCATGGAAGCGCTCGGTGAGACGTTCATGGCACTGGCCGAACAACGTTTCCCGCACTGCTGGGACGCCCGCGAGGTGTGGAGCGAGGTCGACTTCGACACGCGCTTCGAACAGGGGCTGGGGCTGATGCTGGATGGCATCGCACTGCGCCTGGCCGCTATCCCCTGATCCCCCCATTTCCCAGCTGTTCCCGCTGCTCCGACACGGAAGCCCCACCGATGCGTGATCGAATTCTCCGCTGCTCCTCCCTGCTCCTGGTTGCCGCGCTGCTCAGCGCCTGTGGGGGGAAGGACGACATCCCGTCCGCCGAGGCCACCGCCGAGACCTCGGCGTTGCCGGTGTCGCTGGCCACCGCGCAGCAGCAGACCATGGCGCGCACGGTGCTGGTGTCCGGTCCGGTGAGCGCTTACGAGGAAATGCAGCTCGGCGTGGAAATCAGCGGCCAGCGCGTCACCGCGTTGCCGGTGGACGTGGGCCAGTGGGTCAAGAAGGGGCAGGTGCTGCTGCAGCTGGATCACCGCACCCTGGACAGCGAACTGGCCCAGGCCGACGCGTCGCTGCGCCAGGCGCAGGCGTCGCAGGAGCTGGCGCGGCTGAACTACCAGCGCAGCGAGAAACTGGCGGCGCAGCAGCTGATCAGCGCCAGCAGCCTGGACGAACTGCGCGCGGCCCGCATCAACGCCGAGGCGCAGACCGCCACCGCGCGTGCGTCGCGCGATGCCGCCCAGCTGCGACGCGACTTCGCCGACCTGCGCGCGCCGGCGGACGGGCTGATCTCCAAGCGCCTGGTGCAGCCCGGCCAGGTGGTCTCGGCCGGCACCGAGCTGCTGCGGCTGATCCGCGATGGCCGCCTGGAATGGCGCGCCGAACTGCCCGAGAACCAGCTCGCCGACGTGGTGGTGGGCAACACCGTCGAGCTGCCGTATGCCGGGCAGGTGGTACGCGGCCGCATTCGTGCGGTCAGCCCCGGCGTCGATGCGCAGACCCGCACCGGCACCCTGTACGCCGACCTGCCCACGCCGGAGCCGCTCAAGCCGGGTATCTACGTGGAAGGCCGCATCGTCACCGGCGACGGCCAGGTGCTCACCATTCCGACCGCGGCGATCGTGCAGCGCGACGGCCACAGCTACGTCTTCAGCGTGAACGACAAGCAGCAGGCCACCCGCCACCGTGTGCGCACCGGGCAGGCCGTGAACGGCCACACCGCGATCCTGGAAGGCCTCAAGGCCGGCGATCGCGTGGTGGTGGACGGCGCCGGCTTCCTCGGCGAGGGCGACCGCGTGCGCGTGGTGGCCAACAACAAGGCCGCCGCCCGATGAATATTTCCGCCTGGGCGATCAAACGCCCGCTGCCGGCGCTGCTGATCTTCTTCGTGCTGTGCGTGGCCGGCCTGTGGGGCTTCTACCAGCTGCCGGTGGCGCGCTTCCCGGACATCGCCTTCCCGATGACCACCGTCACCGTCACCCAGCCCGGCGCGTCGCCCAGCCAGCTGGAAGCCGAAGTGACCCGCAAGGTCGAAGACTCGGTGGCCACGGTCAACAACGTCAAGCGCGTGATCTCCTCGGTCAGCGAAGGCGTCAGCACCACCACCATCGAATTCCAGCTCGAAGCCGACCTGGCCACCGCGTTGGACGACACGCGCGATGCGGTCACCCGCATCCGCACCGACCTGCCGCAGGACATCCAGGAACCGGTGATCTCCAAGGTGGACATCGGCGGCTCGCTGATGACCTACGCCCTGGTGGCCCCGCACATGACCCCCGACGAGGCCAGCTGGTTCGTCGACCGCGACGTGTCGCGTGCCATGTACGGCGTACCGGGCGTGGCCCGGGTGACCCGCGTGGGCGGCGTGCAGCGCCAGGTGCGGGTGGACCTGGACCCCAACGCGTTGATCGCCATGGGCATCACCGCCGGTGACGTCTCACAGCAGCTGGCCCGCATCCAGGTGGAGCGCGCCGGCGGCAAGGCCGAGATCGAAGGCGCGCAGCAGACCATCCGCACGCTCGGCACCGTGGGCAACGCGCAGGCCCTGCGCGACTACTCCATCGCGCTGCCGGACGGCCGCGCGGTGCGCCTGTCGACGCTGGCCACGGTCACCGATGCCGCGGCCGATCCCACCGAGGCGGCACTGCTCGATGGTGGCGAGGTGGTGGCGTTCTCGATGTCGCGCACACGCGGCTCCAGCGAAGTGAAGGTGGAGGCGGGCGTGCATGCCGCGCTCGATACCATCAAGGCCGCCCATCCGGGCATCGACTTCCGCCTGGTCACCACCGCCATCGACGAGACCCACCGGTCCTACGATTCGTCGATGACCATGCTCTACGAAGGCGCGCTGCTGGCGCTGCTGGTGGTGTGGCTGTTCCTGCGCGACTGGCGCGCCACCTGGGTGGCCGCGCTGGCGTTGCCGCTGTCGATCATCCCCACCTTCGCGGTGATGTACTTCTTCGGCTTCACCCTCAACATGATCACGCTGCTGGCACTGTCGGTGGTGGTCGGCATCCTGGTCGACGATGCGATCGTGGAGATCGAAAACATCGTGCGCCACCTGCGCATGGGCAAGCCCCCACTGGAAGCGGCGCGCGAGGCCGCCGGCGAGATCGGCAATGCGGTGATCGCCACCTCGCTGACCCTGGCGGCAGTGTTCGTGCCGGTGGCGTTCATGCCCGGCATCGCCGGCAAGTTCTTCCGCGAATTCGGCTGGACCGCGGCCACCGCCGTGCTGTTCTCGTTGCTGGTGGCGCGCCTGCTCACCCCGATGATGGCCGCCTACCTGCTCAAGCCCCACGGCGAAGAGAAGCCCGATTCGAAGCTGATGGTCTGGTACCTGGGCTGGGTGGACGCGGCCCTGCGCCATCGCGGCCGCACGTTGTGGCTGGCCACCGGCCTGTTCGTGGCGTCGCTGGCGCTGGTGCCGTTCATCCCGGCCACCTTCATTCCGCAGTCCGACCTGGGCCGCAGCAACCTGAGCCTGGAACTGCCGCCGGGCACGCGCCTGCAGGACACCGTGGCCGTGGCCGAACAGGCACGCGCGCTGCTCAAGGACATGCCCGAGCTGAAGCAGGTGTACACCGCCGTGGGCAGCGTGCTCGACCTCGGCGATCCCAGCGCGACCGGTGTGGGTGAGGCACGCAAGGCAACGCTGGTGCTCGACTGGGGCACCACCGACACCCGCGACCGCGACCAGCGCGTGCTGGAACGCGACGCGCGCGCGC
>NZ_QAIW01000464.1:0-1791 GCF_003061285.1 Stenotrophomonas sp. HMWF003
GGCCAGTGCGCGGCAAGCTCTATATCAAGACCCACGGGTGCCAGATGAACGAGTACGACTCGTCCAAGATGGCCGACGTGCTCGCCGCGGCCGAGGGCCTGGAGCTCACCGACGACCCGGCCGAGGCCGACGTGCTGTTGATGAACACCTGCTCGATCCGCGAAAAGGCGCAGGAAAAGGTGTTCAGCCAGCTGGGCTACTGGAAGGCGCTGAAGAACAACGGCCGGGGCGTGATCATCGGCGTGGGTGGCTGCGTGGCCTCGCAGGAAGGCGAGGCGATCATCAAGCGCGCCCCGCACGTGGACCTGGTGTTCGGCCCGCAGACCCTGCACCGCCTGCCCGAGCTGATCCGGCAGCGGCGCGAATCGGGCAAGTCGCAGGTGGACATCAGCTTCCCGGAAATCGAGAAGTTCGACCGCCTGCCCGAGCCGCGCGCCGACGGTGGCTCGGCGTTCGTGTCGATCATGGAAGGCTGCTCCAAGTACTGCTCGTTCTGCGTGGTGCCCTACACCCGTGGCACCGAAGTGAGCCGTCCGTTCGAGGACGTGGTGGTGGAAGTGGCCCAGCTGGCCGCCCAGGGCGTGCGCGAGATCAACCTGCTCGGCCAGAACGTCAATGCCTACCGCGGGCCGTACGGGGAGGGAGAGTTCGCCGATCTCGGCCTGCTGATCCGCACCATCGCCGAGATCGAGGGGGTCGGCCGGATCCGCTTCACCACCTCGCACCCGCTGGAGTTCAGCGACTCGCTGGTGGATGCCTACCGCGACGTGCCGCAGCTGGCCAACTTCCTGCACCTGCCGGTGCAGGCCGGCAGCGACCGGGTGCTGTCGGCGATGAAGCGCGGGTATACCGCGCTGGAATTCAAGGCCAAGATCCGCAAGCTGCGCGCGGTGCGCCCGGACATCTCGATCAGCTCGGACTTCATCGTCGGTTTCCCCGGCGAGACCGACGAGGATTTCGAGAAGACCATGAAGCTGATCGAGGACATCGGCTTCGACCACAGCTTCTCCTTCATCTATTCGCGCCGCCCGGGCACGCCCGCGGCCGACCTGGAAGACACCATCAGCGACGCCGAGAAGCACGCGCGACTGTCGCGCCTGCAGGCACGGATCAACGAGCATGCCGCCGGCATCTCGGCGAAGATGGTCGGCACCGTGCAGACCGTGCTGGTGGAAGGTCCGTCCAAGCGCGATCCGAACGAGCTGACCGGCAAGACCGAGAACATGCGCTCAGTGAACTTCCCGGGGCACCCGCGCCTGGTGGGGCAGTTTGTCGACGTGGTGATCACCGAGGCGTACAGCAACTCGCTGCGCGCGCGGATGGTGACGGCGTAAGGGCGTGCCGACCGATTGGGGGCGTGCCGACGGTAGGTCGCCCCTAATCCAGCCGCTTGCGGAACCGCAGGATCGCCAGGGTCATCATCACCGCGATGAAGGCCAGCAGTGCCAGTACCTCCGGCCACAGCTCCCACCAGCGCGCGCCCCGCAGCATGATGCCGCGCACCAGCCGCAGGAAATGGGTCAGCGGCAGCACCTCGGCCAGCCACTGCACGACCCTGGGCATCCCCGCGAAGGGGAACATGAAGCCGGACAGCAGGATCGACGGCAGGAACACGAACATCGTCATCTGCATGGCCTGGAACTGCGACTGCGCCTTGGTCGAGATCAACAGCCCCAGCGACAGGTTGGCGGTGATCAGCAGCATCGCCACCAGGTACACGTCCAGCACGCTGCCACGCACCGGCACGTCGAACAGCCACATGCCCAGCAGCAGCACCAGCGTGGTCTGCAC
>NZ_QAIW01000464.1:1801-2599 GCF_003061285.1 Stenotrophomonas sp. HMWF003
ACGGCAGCACCTTGCCGATCATCAGCTCGCTGCGGGTCAATGGTGTGGCGATCAGCAGTTCCATGTTGCCGCGCTCGCGTTCGCGCACGATCGCCACGGCGGTGAACATCACCATGGTCATGGTCAGGATGATGCCGATCAGCCCCGGCACGATGTTGATCGCCGAGCGCCGCTGCGGGTTGTAGAACGCCACCACGCTGATCTGCCCGGCGCTGGCCACCGCGCCGCTGCGCAGCGGCCGGTCGTTGCCCACCGGCTGGGTGCTCAACGGCACCTGCGCCAGCTGCACCGCCGCGCTCTGGACCACGGTGTCACTCCCGTCCACCATCACCTGGACGGCTTCGCGACCTTCAAAACGGCGGCGTTCGAAATCCGGTGGCACCACCACCCCGATGCTGATGCGCCCCTCGCGCAGCGCCTGCACCAGCTGCTCGGGCGTATCCACGCGCAGGATCGGGTGGATCACCCCGGTGGCCACCATGTCCATCAGCAGCGCGCGTGACGCCGAGGTTCCGGCCTGATCGGCCACGCCGGTGTCGAGATGACGCAGGTTGAGGTTGATGGCATAGCCGAACAACACCAGCTGCATCACCGGAATACCTACGATCATCGCCAAGGTGATGCGGTCGCGGCGCATCTGGCGCAGTTCCTTCAGCACGATCGCCCACAACCGGCGCAGGCTCATGGCGACGTGCTCTGCGCCGAAGCGCTGTCGCGTCCGCGCGTCGCCGACACGAACACATCTTCCAGGTTGGCCGCCGCCTGCACGACCTCGGCAGCCTGCCCGCCGCTGCGCAG
>NZ_QAIW01000054.1:0-7495 GCF_003061285.1 Stenotrophomonas sp. HMWF003
GTGCAAGGCCAACCAGGCCAACCTGGAATACGTGTCGGTGCCGGCCGGTGGCGCGTGCTTCCGGCTCGTCCTGGCCGGCCCGCACACGATGCTGCCGCAATGAACCGCCTGCGGCAGGCACCGCCCCTACGGGTGTCCCCCTGCGTCAAACATTTGTCGGATCCAACCGCCCTCGGCTATCTTTCCCCCATATGAACGACACCCGCAGCGCCCTCGTCGTCGACGACGAACGTGACATCCGCGAACTGCTGGTACTGACCCTGGGCCGCATGGGCCTGCGCATCAGCACCGCCGCCAACCTCGCCGAAGCCCGCGAGTTGCTCGCCAGCAACCCGTACGACCTGTGCATCACCGACATGCGCCTGCCCGACGGCAACGGCATCGAGCTGGTCACCGAGATCGCCCAGCACTACCCGCGCACGCCGGTGGCGATGATCACCGCGTTCGGCAGCATGGACCTCGCCGTGGAGGCGCTGAAGGCCGGCGCGTTTGACTTCGTCAGCAAGCCGGTGGACATCTCGGTGCTGCGTGGGCTGGTCAAGCACGCCCTGGAACTCAACAACACCGAACGCGCCGCACCCGCGGCCCCGCCCTCGGAACAGGCCGCACGCCTGCTGGGGGATTCGCCGGCGATGGACATGTTGCGCACCACCATCACCAAGGTCGCGCGCAGCCAGGCCCCGGTCTACATCCTGGGCGAATCGGGGGTGGGCAAGGAACTGGTGGCCCGCACCATCCATGCGCAGAGCGCGCGCGCGGCCGGTACGTTCGTTCCGGTCAACTGCGGCGCGATTCCCTCGGAGCTGATGGAAAGCGAATTCTTCGGGCACAAGAAGGGCAGCTTCAGCGGTGCCCATGCCGACAAGCCCGGCCTGTTCCAGGCCGCGCATGGCGGTACCCTGTTCCTGGACGAAGTGGCCGAACTGCCGCTGCAGATGCAGGTCAAGCTGCTGCGCGCCATCCAGGAAAAGTCGATCCGCCCGGTCGGTGCCGCCACCGAAGTACCGGTGGACGTGCGCATCCTGTCGGCCACCCACAAGGACCTGGGCGAACTGGTCGAAGACGGCCGCTTCCGCCACGACCTGTATTACCGCATCAACGTGATCGAGCTGCGCGTGCCGCCGCTGCGCGAACGCCGCAGCGACCTGCCGCAGCTGGCCGCCTCGATCCTGGCGCGGCTGGCCCGCACCCATGAACGCCCCACCCCGCTGCTGGCACCGTCGGCCATCGACGCGCTGGCGCAGTACCACTTCCCCGGCAACGTGCGCGAGCTGGAGAACATCCTGGAACGCGCCTTGGCGCTGGCCGAATCGGACAGCATCGGCGCCAGTGACCTGCGCCTGCCGCAGCACGCCCCCCCGCGCCACGGCGCCGGCCCGGCCCCGGTGCACGAAGAAGCCGTGGTCGACCTGCCTGCCGGCAATGGCGCCCTGCCCTCCTACATCGAGCAGATGGAGCGCACCGCCATCCAGAAGGCGCTGGAAGAGAACCGCTGGAACAAGACCCGCACCGCCGCGCAGCTGGGCATCACCTTCCGTGCGCTGCGCTACAAGCTGAAAAAGCTGGGTATGGATTGAGGCCAGGGGCCACGGTTTCCCGCATATGAAAAGGCCCGCAACCGCGGGCCTTTTCCGTTCAACCACGCTTGCCAGTCAATCCTTGGTAACGCGGTTGATCTCGGCCAGGCTGGTGGTGCCCGCCGCCGCCTTGACCAGCGCCGACTGCCGCAAGTCATTCACCCCGGCGCGCTGCGCGGCCTCGGCGATCTGGATGGCATTGCCGCCGGCCAGCACGATCACCGAGATTTCCTCGCTCATCGGCATCACCTGGTAGATACCGGTACGGCCCTTGTAGCCCTCGGTGCACTCCTCGCACCCCACCGGCTCGAACAGGCGGATGCCCGCATCGATCTGCGCCTGGGTGAAGCCTTCGGCCAGCAGCGCATGTGCCGGCAGCTCGATCGGCCGCTTGCAGTTGCTGCACAGCCGCCGGGCCAGGCGCTGGGCGATCACCAGCGTGACCGAACTGGTGATGTTGAACGGCGCGATACCCATGTTCATCAGGCGCGCGATGGTCTGCGGCGCATCGTTGGTATGCAGCGTTGACAGCACCATGTGGCCGGTCTGCGCGGCCTTGATCGCGATCTCGGCGGTTTCCAGGTCGCGGATTTCGCCGACCATGATGATGTCCGGATCCTGGCGCAGGAACGAGCGCAGCGCGGCGGCGAAGGTCATGCCGCGCTTGTTGTTCTGCTGCACCTGGTTGACGCCCGGCAGGCGGATTTCCACCGGATCTTCGGCGGTGGAGATGTTGCGCGTTTCATCGTTGAGGATGCCCAGCGCGGTATACAGCGACACCGTCTTGCCCGAGCCGGTCGGGCCGGTCACCAGCACCATGCCGTAGGGCTTGTGGATGGCGTCCAGGAACAACTGCTGCTGGGCCGGCTCGTAGCCCAGCTTGTCGATGCCCAGCTTGGCCGCGCTGCCATCCAGGATACGCAGCACGATCTTCTCGCCGAACAGCGTGGGCAGCGTGCTCACGCGGAAGTCGATCTGGCGGGTCTTGGACAGGTTGAGCTTGATGCGCCCATCCTGCGGCACGCGCTTTTCAGCGATGTCCAGCTGCGACATCACCTTCAGGCGCGCGGCGATGCGCTGGTTGAGCTTGACCGGGGCCTTGGCCACGTTCTTGAGCAGGCCATCGATGCGGAAGCGCACCCGGTAATCGTCTTCGTACGGCTCGAAATGGATGTCCGAGGCGCCCTTGCGGATCGCATCGATCAGCACCTTGTTGACGAACTTCACCACCGGGGTGTCGTCGCCCTTGGCGTCCACGCCGGAGTCGGTCGAACCGCCCTCCTCGTCACCGGTCGACACGTCCAGGTCGCCCATGCCGTCGTCGTCGCCGCCCAGCGTCGAACCGAGCGTGTCGTGCTTGGACTGCCACTGCTCTAGCGTGCGCTTGATCTGCTCTTCGTCGACCAGGATCGGCTCCACCACCAGGTTGGTGTGGAACTTGATCTCGTCCAGCGAGTGGGTGGGGTCACTGGTACCCACAAACAGCTTTCCCCCGCGCTTGAACAGCGGCAGGACGCGGTGCTTGCGGAGGAGTTCTTCGCTGACGAGAGCGATGGCGCTTTGGGTGCCGTCGAAGACGGAGACATCCAGAAGGGGCATGCCGAATTCGAGTGCGTTGGCGGCGGCCAGCTGGGCTGCGGTGACCAGCTTCTTCTCGGCAAACCACTGCGGCAGGGGCTGCTTGGCAGCGCCGGCCTTCGCCATGGCATCACGAGCTGCAGCTTCGTCCAGCGCCCCATCCTGGACAAGGCGGCGAGCGATGCCCGTGATCCCGACCAGATTAGCAGTGGCGATTGCGTTCATTGACTTAGCGTTCCTCTTGCTCTCCGCAACAGCTTAGCGCCATTCGGGTATGGCGCGACGACAAATCCTGCGCTCAGAGGCGGGCGCAATGCATCAGACGCGGCATTCGGCAGGAACATACTTGTTGAGGCCGTTCACCACTTCACAGCGCCACCGCACAAATTCATTGGGAACGTACGATGGCGTCAGCGAGAGAACGACCCCACCTGCTCGGGCGGTCGTAGTCACCGTGATTACCCCGGAGCCCGTACAGGTCACGCCAGAGACATTTTCGGTCGCCGCCGTCGTGGCAGCTATTCCCGAGCAAGCAGTCGCATCCAATCGATTGATATTGTTTATGTTTTCTGTAACGGTAACCTTGGCACCTGACGCAATAAGGATGGCCTCGGAGACACGTGCACGGATCGTGTAGTCCTGATACGCCGGCAACGCAATGGCCGCCAGGATCGCGATGATCGCCACGACGATCATGAGCTCGATCAAAGTAAAACCACGATTCTTCCTCATCCCCCCCCCGGGCTGCAAGGCCGTTTCAAGTTCATTGCCCACCAAGAAAAGAACCCCGCAATAAGCGGGGTCCTTTTAGACTCTTTACCAACCAACCGCTATTAGCGGCATTCGGCCGGGTAGTAAGCCGGCTTGCCACCGGTGCCTACGCAGGCCCAAGTGGTGCCGACGGTGCCGGTGCCCGGAGTCGGGGTGAAGGTCAGCGTAACAGTGCCAGCCTTCGCGGTGGTGACCACGGCGACAGCGCCGGTGCCGGCGTCGCAGGTCACGCTCGCCAGGTTGGCGGTTGCAGTGGTGGCAGCCGCATCAACGCCAGCGCAAGCATCCGGAATACCGGTCAGGGTGCCGCCGTTGTTGGCGATGTTCTCAGCGACGGTGACTTTGGCACCGCCAGCAATCACAGCAGCTTCCGACACGCGAGCGCGGATGGTGTAGTCCTGGTAAGCCGGCAGTGCAATGGCGGCCAGGATGGCGATGATCGCGACAACGATCATCAGTTCGATAAGGGTAAAGCCCTGCTGCTTCTTCATGAGTACATCCCCAAGAGGTAGATAGTAAATGGACACAGGGCCGAAGCCTGACCGGCAGTGCCGGTTGAGCAAGGCCATCGCCCGTGCGGTTGGATCCAAGCAGGTTGCGTGCCAACTTCTCAGCAATGCTCCCCAGCATTCCCCGGCGCAATGATGGCAGCAATCTTCAGGATTGGAACCCCCCACACAGAAATCTGCGACCAATCCGTCAATGTGACGTGCTGCGTCACCTTGTGACCGGACAGGTCTTGGAGCAGGGTCACGATTTCGCCCGTCCAGGGGATGCCACCTGCCCCCGGAACCGGCTACCATGCGCCGAGATAGCCCGCCTGGGGATGGTGTGGCTGGGGAGCCCTGTATGTCCGTTAGCCGTAGTGCAATCAAGAAAGAGCCCGTGGCGCGAAGCACCATGGAGCTGCAGCCGTTTGTCTGGGAGGGGACCGACAAGCGTGGCGTAAAAATGAAGGGTGAGCAGCCCGCCAAGAATGCAAACCTGCTCCGTGCGGAACTGCGGCGCATGGGCATCATGCCCAGCGTGGTCAAGCCCAAGCCCAAGCCGCTGTTCGGAGCCGCAGGGAAAGCAGTCGGCCCTAAGGACATCTCGTTCTTCAGTCGCCAGATGGCGACCATGATGAAGTCTGGCGTCCCGATCGTGAGCGCCCTTGAAATCATCGGCAGCGGGCATAAGAACCCGCGCATGAAGAAGCTTGTTGATACGATTCGCACCGACATCGAGGGCGGCTCATCGCTTTACGAAGCAATAAGCAAGCATCCAGTCCAGTTCGACGAGCTGTACCGCAACCTTGTACGGGCTGGTGAAGGCGCCGGCGTACTGGAAACGGTGCTCGATACGGTCGCCACATACAAGGAGAACATTGAAGCGCTGAAGGGGAAGATCAAGAAGGCGCTGTTCTACCCCGCCATGGTGGTTGCCGTGGCAATCATCGTCAGCGCGATTCTATTGATCTTCGTCGTACCTCAGTTTGAGGAGGTCTTCAGCGGCTTCGGAGCCGAACTACCTGCTTTCACACAGATGATCGTGGGTATGTCTCGTTTCACGGTGTCTTATTGGTGGTTGATGCTGCTCATCGCGGGCGGATCAATCGTGGGCTTTACCTATGCTTATAAGCGTTCGCCCAAGATGCAGCACACCATGGACCGCTGGATCCTCAAGGTACCGGTGATAGGCGAAATCATGAACAACAGCGCCATCGCGCGGTTCGCCCGCACCACCGCCGTGACCTTCAAGGCCGGCGTACCTCTGGTGGAAGCACTCGGCATCGTGGCCGGCGCCACCGGCAACAAGGTGTATGAAGAAGCCGTACTGCGCATGCGTGATGACGTGTCAGTCGGTTACCCCGTCAACATGGCCATGAAACAGGTCAATCGTTTCCCGCACATGGTGGTCCAGATGACCGCCATCGGCGAAGAGGCCGGCGCTCTGGATACCATGCTGTTCAAGGTGGCCGAGTACTATGAGCAGGAGGTCAACAATGCCGTTGACGCACTCAGCAGCCTGCTGGAACCGATGATCATGGTGTTCATTGGTACCATCGTGGGTGGCATGGTGATCGGCATGTACCTGCCCATCTTCAAACTCGGCGCCGTCGTCGGCTAAGGTAACAATGGCATTTCTCGACCAGCATCCCGGCCTCGGCTACCCCGCCGCGGCCGGACTGGGGCTGCTGCTGGGCAGCTTCCTCAACGTAGTCATCCTGCGCCTGCCCAAGCGGCTGGACTGGCAGTGGAAGCGCGACGCCCGCGAAGTGCTGGAAGAGCCGGATATCTACGAGCCGCCGCCGCCGGGGATCGTGGTCGAGCCGTCGCACTGCCCGCACTGCAAGCACAAGCTGTCCTGGTACGAAAACATCCCGCTGTTCAGCTGGCTGGCCCTGCGTGGCAAGTGCCGCCATTGCCACGCCCCCATCTCGATCCAGTACCCACTGGTGGAACTGGTGACCGCGCTACTGGTGCTGGCCAGCGTGTGGCAGTTCGGCTTCGGCTGGCAGGGCTTCGGCGCGATTGTGCTGAGCTGCTTCCTGGTGGCTCTGTCCGGGATCGACCTGCGCACCCAGCTGCTGCCGGACCAGCTGACCCTGCCCCTGATGTGGCTGGGCCTGATCGCAGCCAGCGACAATCTCTACATGCCGGCCAAGCCCGCCCTGCTGGGTGCCCTGGCCGGCTACCTGTCGCTATGGTCGGTGTGGTGGCTGTTCAAGCAGATCACCGGCAAGGAAGGCATGGGCCACGGCGATTTCAAGCTCCTGGCCGCGCTGGGCGCCTGGTGTGGCCTGAAGGGCATCCTGCCGATCATCATGCTGTCCTCGATCGTCGGCGCCATCATCGGCTCGATCTGGATCTACTCGCGCGGCCGCGACCGTGCCACGCCCATCCCGTTCGGGCCGTACCTGGCCATTGCGGGCTGGATCGTCTTCATGTGGGGCGAGCAGATCATCAACGCCTACATGGGCTACGCCGGCCTGCGCTGAGGGCCGGCCGATGAGCAGCTACATCATCGGCCTGACCGGCGGCATCGCCGCCGGCAAGAGCGAGCTGAGCCGCCGCTTCGAGGCCCTGGGCATCACCGTGGCCGACGCCGACCTGGCCGCCCGCGACGCGGTCGCGCCAGGCAGCGAAGGCCTGGCCCGCATCACCGCCCACTTTGGAGCGGGCATCCTGTTGGCCGATGGCCAGCTGGATCGTGTGGCGCTGCGCGAACGCATTTTCGCCTCCGCGCAGGAGCGCCAGGCCCTGGAAGCCATCACCCATCCCGCGATCCGGCAGCAGCTGCGCACCACCTGCGAACAGGCCACCGGGCCGTACGCGATGGCCGCCATTCCGCTCCTGACCGAGGCCGGCGGCCGCCAGCAGTACCCCTGGCTGGACCGCGTGCTGGTGGTGGATGTCCCGGTGGCGGTGCAGCACGCCCGCCTGCTGCAGCGCGACGGGATCACGGCCGAACTGGCCGATCGGATGATTGCCGCCCAGGCCAGCCGGGAAAAGCGCCTGGCGCTGGCCGATGACGTGGTGGTCAATGACGGCCAGCCCGAGCATCTGCAGGCGAAGGTGGAACAGTTG
>NZ_QAIW01000465.1:0-411 GCF_003061285.1 Stenotrophomonas sp. HMWF003
GCTGCAGACCGACCCGGGCGCCCGCCATGCCGGCGCGAAGATCAAGCGGGTGGTGATCAAGGGCAGCTTCCACGGTCGCACCGATCGCCCCGGCCTGTACTCCGATTCCAGCCGCAAGACCTACACCCAGCACCTGGCCAGCTACCGCGGCGAAGACAGCGTCATCGCCCTGGCGCCGTACGACGAGGAAGCGCTCAAGCGCGTCTTCGCCGAGGCCGAGCAGAACCACTGGTTCATCGAGGCGGTGTTCCTGGAGCCGGTGATGGGCGAAGGCGACCCGGGCCGTTCGGTGCCGCCGTCGTTCTACGCGCTGGCCCGCGAGCTGACCCGCCAGCACGGCAGCCTGCTGCTGATCGACTCGATCCAGGCCGGCCTGCGTGCGCATGGCGTGCTGTCGCTGGTGGACTACCC